>CAXGVD010000065.1:0-9884 GCA_964012695.1 uncultured Opitutia bacterium | reverse complement strand
CGGTGGCGCGGCTCGCCCGCAATGATTTATGGGATGGCTCCGCACGAGGTTGCGCCGCCCGGACGGGAAAAGCCGCTAATGATCGCGCCCATCGAGCAAGGCACCGTGCAGTTGGGACGGACGCTGGCGAGCCTACATGGTGTAAAGACGGGCGAAACGGTGACGGTGGAGGGCGTCGCCTATAAAGTGGCGCGAGTGTTGTCCGAAAAAGGAAACGAGGCAGAAATTCGCATCTACATGCACTTAGCTGACGCCCAGGTCGCCCTCGACCGCAAAGGGCTCATTAACGAGATTCAGGCTCTCGACTGCTATTGCGCCGACGAGACGCAAGACACGCTTGCCTTGTTGCGCCAACAGCTCGCTCCGATCCTTCCCGAGGCCCAGGTCTTCCGGATGCAGGACGTAGCCGAAGCCCGCGAAAAGCAACGTCGAGAAATGGAACGGGCGATGGAGAAGTTATTGCCAGTGGTGGTGATCGCCTGCGGACTGATCGTGGCCACGTTGGCTTTACACAACACCCGTGCGCGCAAGGAGGAAATCGGCGTCCTGCGGGCCTTGGGAAAGGGCGGCGACTCGGTAGCCGCGTTGTTAATGGGCAAGGACCTCGCACTGGGCGCAGCGGGCGCGATTACAGGTTTCGCACTGGGCTCGACCTTCCTGACGACCCCGGGTGCCGATGCACTCGGCATCCCACCAAAGCTCATCGGCTGGAATCTCGAAAACCTGAAGTGGTCCATGCTCTTGGCTCCAACGTTCTCCGTCCTCGCAAGCTTCATCCCAGTGATGCTGGCGGTCACCCAGGATCCCGCCGACGCCTTGCGGCACGACTCATGATCAACTGCGAACAAGTCACCAAGCGCTTCGGCAAGGTCACCGCGCTGGCCCCGTTCGACTTGTCGGTGAAAGACGGGGAGTTCGTGGTCGTAAAAGGGGCCAGCGGAAGCGGCAAGACCACCTTATTACTCGCTCTAGGAGGCATGTTGCGGCCCAGCGGAGGGTCGGTGACTTTTGACGGCCAAAACCTTTACGAACAAACGCCCAGCGCCCGCTCCGCTTATCGAGCCGAGCAAGTGGGCTTCGTTTTCCAAACGTTTCACCTCCTGCCGTACCTGAACGTGGTGGAAAACGTCCGACTTGCAACACGCGAAGAGGCCGAGGCGAACGCTCTCCTCGATCGCTTCGGCCTCGGCCACCGGCTCACACACAGGCCAAGCGAACTCAGCGTCGGCGAACGCCAACGCGTCGCCTTGGCCAGGGCCTTGTCGAACGAGCCGCGACTCGTCCTCGCCGACGAACCGACGGGTAGCCTCGACCCCGAAAACGCCCGAAGGGTCTTCGAGCGCCTTTCCGCTTTTCATCAAGCGGGCGGAACGGTTATCGTCGTCACCCACGGTTCGGCCGCAGAGGAGTTCGCGGACCGCACCGTAAACTTGAAAACGCCCGCATGAAATTTTTTTTCCACTTCCTGCTCGTCGCCACTGGAGTTGCCGGCGCAGCCGGTTCGGATTGGCCGACCTACCGGGCCGACGCCTCACGAAGCGGCGTAACGGAGGAACGGCTCGAATTGCCAATGCGCTCCGCCTGGACGCATTACCCCCTGCACCCCCCGCGCCCTGCTTGGCGCGGCCCAGCCAAACGCGATCCCTACAACAAGGTCAACGACCTCAAGAATCGTCAACTCTTCGACCACGCCTTCCACGTAGTAGCGGACGCCCGGTCGGTTTACTTCGGTTCTTCCGCCGACGACCAGCTTCATTGCCTCGACGCGACAAACGGCAAGGGACGCTGGAGTTATTTCACCGAAGGTCCCGTGCGGCTGGCTCCGACTTTGCATGACGGCAAACTTTTTTTCGGCTCGGACGACGGCCACGCCTACTGCCTCAACACTAAGGGCGGGCTGGTTTGGCGACGACGCTTGGCTCCCGAACCGCACCGCATCGCCGGCAACAACCGTATCATTTCCGCATGGCCCGTACGCACGGGCGTCCTCGTACGTGACGGCGTAGCTTACGCGGGAGCGGGCATGTTCCCCAGTGAAGGCGTGCATCTAGTAGCCTTCAGCGCCGAGGACGGAACGGAACGTTGGCGCTCCACCCAGACGGATTTGCCCGCCCAAGGCTACCTGCTCCTTTCGGAGGAACGTGTGTACGCACCGGCGGGGCGAAACAACCCCGTCGTTTTCAATCGTGCCGACGGCAAACGGTTGCGCGTTATGAAAGGCGGCGGCGGCACCTACGCCCTCCTGGCGGGCGACACCTTCGTTTTCGGCCCCGGGCGCAAGGGGAACCTCGCCTTGTCCTCCAGTGCGGGGACGGACGTTTTCGCCTCCTTCGTCGGCAACCACATGATTGTCTCGGCGGAAAAGTCGTACCTTCATTCGGACCTCGAACTGAGCGCCCTCGACCGTACCCGTTACCTCGAACTCGAAGGCGAACGAAAACAGGTCTCCGCCCTCCGCCAGCAACTGGGCAAGCAACTGGCCAAGCTCCGCAAGGAGAATTCTCCCGACTGGCCGAAGGCGCAGGAGAAACTCATCGCCGCGGGCCGACGGTTGGACGAAATCAACGCGGACATGAAGGCCTGCGTATTGTGGCGCGTTGAATGCGGCCAACCGCACGCCCTGATTCTCGCTGGCGATACGCTCTTAGCCGGAGGCGACGACGAGGTGGTCGCCTATTCCACCAACGACGGCAAACAGGAATGGCGGGCGAAGGTCAACGGCTCCGCCCTCGGGCTGGCGGTCGCTCACGGACGCCTTTTCGTCAGCACGCACACAGGCTCTATTCACTGCTTCATCGAGAAATGAAAACGATTCTAGCCTCCATCGCCTTGTCGCTCGTCGGTCACGCCGCCGAGGACGGACTTTTGCACCATTGGCGGCTCGGCGAGGCGAAAGACGGCGTAATCCCGGCACGGGCCGGATCGGACGCCAAGTTCGAAGGCGGCGCCGCGGCGGAGAAGACGGAAGGCCTCGATTGGTTGCGCCTCGACGGCACCGACGGTCGGGCTTGGGTAACGGACGACTTTCGCTCGACCAAATTTCCCCTCCGAGCCATCACCGTGGAGACTTGGGCCAGTCCGGTCAAGCCGATGAAATGGGGAGGTATGGCGGGGATTATTCAAGACAACGGGAACTACGAACGCGGTTGGTTGCTGGGCTATGTGGAGCGCAGGTTTTCCTTCGCCCTCGCCAGCGAGGGGCACCCTCGCCTGCCCTACATGAAGGGGACTACGGAGTTTCAGGACGACCGCTGGTACCATGTGGCGGGCACCTATGACGCCGAAACCAACGCCACTCGCCTGTATGTGAACGGCAAACTGGAGGCGGAGCAAAAGGTCCACTCCGGCCCAATTTTCTACCCGCCCAAGGCGCCCTTCGAGCTGGGGAGTTACAAGGACGACAACGAGTTTTACCGAGGTGCTCTTCGCCTGCACGAGGTTTCCGTTTTCGACAAGGCTCTGGACGCGGAAGCAATCGCCAAGCGCTTCGAAGCCCGCAAGCATGAGTTTCCCTTGCCACCGCAACCACTTGAGTTCACCTCCCACCCGCAGCTACGCTGGGAACGGCGCGACGCCCTGCGCATCGAGTGGGCCACCGCCCAAGCGCACAAGACTTCCATCCATTGGAAGCACGCCGGAAGCGGTGAGACGCGACTCATCGAGGGAGGCGAGACCAAGCGGGTCTCCGCTCTCGTCGAGGACCTGCCGCAGGAGGGCGAATTCGAGTACCGCATCGCGGCCAAGGGGTCGGGGCAAAGGCAATTCACCACGCCATGGTACAAGTTCGACATCTCCTTTTATTACCGCCTGCCTGAGGTTCCGAAACTCCCCTCCCCCTTTACCAACGACGCCTCCATGAAGAAGGCTCGCTCCGCGGCAACACGTATCCTGGACGAAAGCGGCGTTCGCCAAGGCTACGCTCTGCTCCTCGGAGGGGCCGGCGGACGTCTTGCCTATGAACTGGCTCGCCAAACGAACCTTCAGGTAATCGTGGTAGAACCCGATGCTGCCAAGGCCCGGAAAACCCGGCTCGCCCTCAACGCCGCCGGCTTGTACGGAGTCCGTGCCTGCGTGCACGAGTCTGACCTCGCCGACCTACCCTATGGGCCGTACTTCGCCAACCTCGTCGTCTCAGGGAGCCTGTTGACGGACGGGCAACTGCCGGGAGAATCCGCCGCGGAACTCATGCAAGTCCTACGGCCCGCTGGCGGCGTGGCCATGCTCGGACACTGCGCGGGAAAACTTTCGGCAGAGGACTTGCGGGCTTGGTTCGAACGCGCCGGAGTCGCGTGCGAAACACGCTCAGCGGACGGCGAAGTTTGGGCCACGGTGAAGCGCGACAAGCTGAAAGGGGCGGGCGACTGGACCCACCAGTATGGTTCCGCGGACAACACCACCAACAGCCGGGACGACCTCGTACGCGGCGAGATGGGTATACTCTGGTGGGGCGAACCGGGCCCCCGTCCCATGCCCGACCGCGGCGGGCGCAACCCGGCCCCACTGGCCGCCAATGGACGCTTGTTCGTACAGGGAGACCGCGTGCTATTCGGACTGGACGCCTACAACGGCACTGTACTATGGACCTTCTTTTCGCCCGAGATGCGACGCTCCAACCTCCCCCGCGACGGCTCGAACATGGTAGCCACAGACGACGCCCTTTACATCACCATCGGCGGCGAGTGCGTCGTCCTGAACGCCCAAACAGGGCGCCGCCGTACCGCCGTGCTCGCCGCGAAAGACCGGGATTGGGGCTGGCTCTCGGCAGAGGAAGACCAGTTGCTTGCGGCTTCGGTGAAGAAGGGTTCGTCCTACAAGGCTGACAAGGGCGAGTGGTACGACTCATTTGGAGCGGGCCAAGTCGAGCGAGTGGTGAGCGACGGTTTGACGAGCCACGACCCCGCCACCGGCAAGGCGCAGTGGACCTACCGAGGCGGTGCCGTAATGAACTCCACCCTCACCATCGCAGATGACGTAATCTACTTCGTTGAAAGCCGCAACGAAGCCGTCTTAAAGTCGGAATCCAGTCGGGTGACTCCCGCCGAATTGAACGCCCAACACATGGTGGCCCTTGATAGAATCACGGGAAAGAAGCTTTGGGAAAAAGCGGTGGATTTCTCGAAGTGCGAGCACATGCTCTACCTCGTTCACGCCGAAGGCACCCTTGTGGCTACGGGTTCGGACCGGCACAAGACCTATCACACCTACGCCTACGACGTCAGCTCCCTCTCCTTACGGTTTGGCGGGACGGGCGAGGACGTCGCCGAGCTGTGGCGCGAGAGCCACAAGGCGGCCAAGGACCACCACGGCGGCCACCTACAACACCCGCTGGTGATTGGAGACACCTTCTTTTCCGACAGCCGGGCCTTTCACCTTCGCACGGGCAAGCTGATTCGCACCGACCTGCCCCACCGTCGAGGTTGTGGCAACATGGCCGCCTCCAACCACAGCATGTTTTACCGCCATCACTTTCACGGCATGTGGAACTTGGAGACCAACGAGAAAACCCAGTTCGAGGGCATACGAAGCGGTTGCTGGCTAGGGTTGGTGCCCGCTCAGGGCCTGATGCTCGCACCGGAGAGCAGCAGCGGTTGCTCCTGCACTCATTCCATCCAAACCTCCGCCGCATGGGCGCCTCGCAAAGCTTGGAAGACGACCAAGGGAAAATGAAACTGCCCGACTTGCCCGTAGGCTCGAACTGAAGCCGTACCCCTCGATCGAAAAACCACCCGTAGCGCCCGCCCCTACTCAAACGAGCTTCTCCATCCGGCTCTTTTCTCCTTGCCCGAGACCGCTCCAGCAACTTGCCTATTCCGCCTTTCATGAAAAAGCTTCTCTCAATTCTCGCCGCCCTCTTTTCCATTTTCACTTCGGCCCGCGCCGACGTGACCGTTTCGGCCGTCTTCGGCGACAACATGGTCCTCCAGCGGGACCAAGAAAACCAGGTTTGGGGCCAAGCCGAAAGCGGTGAAAAAGTCACCGTTACAATAGCAGGCCAAACCCATGACACCTTAGCTGGAAAAAGCAAACGATGGCAAGTGACACTCAAGCCCATAAAGGCGACCGCCAATCCTCTCACCCTCACCATCAAGGGCAATAACACCCTCAAGTTCGAGAACGTACTGGTGGGCGAAGTATGGGTGTGCTCGGGACAGTCGAACATGGGTTGGAGCGTGAGCCAAACTGACGACTCCGACCTCGAAATCCTCACCGCCAACTACCCGAACCTCCGCCTCATCAGCATTCCCCAACTAGGTACGCAGGAAGCCCAGTTCAGCTTCAAAGGAAAGTGGGAAGCCGCCACCACTGAGACTGTGCCCACCTTCTCCGCCGTCGGCTACCTCTTCGGACGCCGCCTCCACCAAACACTTAATGTGCCCGTGGGCCTGATCGACAACGCTTGGGGCGGCTCCGCCTGCGAAGCCTGGATTCCACGAAAGTTGCTGAACGAGACTGCGGTGGCCAAGCCCTACATGGAGCAGTGGCGCATGACGGAAGCCAATTACGACGCCAAGGCCGTCCAAGCTCAATTCGAAGGCCGCAAGGCCAAGTGGTTCGAAGCCGCCAAAAAGGCCAAGGCCGCCGGCAGGCCCGCTCCACGGGCTCCTCGTCAACCCCGCAACCCGCTCGCCGGTCAACACCGTCCAGCCAACCTCTTCAACGGTGTGCTCAACCCCATCATCGGCTACGGCATACGCGGGGCCGTCTGGTACCAAGGGGAAAGCAACTCCGGACGAGCACACGCCTATCGCGAGGTCTTTCCGCTCATGATCGGGACTTGGCGCAAGTACTGGAACCAAGGAGACTTCTCCTTCTATTGGGTCCAACTTGCGGATTTCCTCGCCGAAGACGCCGAGCCCCTCGATTCCAACTGGGCCGAACTGCGCGAAGCCCAGACCCTCTCCCTCGACAAGCTCGACAAGGTCGGCCAAGCAGTCATCATCGATGTCGGCGAAGGCCGGGACATCCATCCTCGCAACAAGCAAATCGTGGCCAATCGCCTGGCCCGTCTGGCCCTCGCCAAGGACTATGGGTTGGATCTTCCTCACCTCAGCCCCCGCTACAAGTCCCACGAAGCGAAAAACGGGAAAATCACCGTGAGCTTCGACCACGTCGGCGGGGGCCTATACGCCTTCGACGAGCGGGAACCCGTCGGCTTCGCCGTCTGCGGCGAGGACAAGAAGTACGTGTGGGCCAAGGCCCGCATCGCGGGCAAAGATAAGGTGGAAGTGTGGGCGGACTCCGTGAAGAATCCCGTTCACGTCCGATACGCCTGGGCCAACAACCCCGTCTGCAACCTCTACCGTCGAGACGGAGCCGTAACCCTTCCCGCCACCCCTTTCCGCACGGACGACTTCCCCATGCTCACTCATGGCAAATAGCTCATCCTCCGTCCCTAATCTCTAGTTACCATCACCCGCCTTCCTCCTTCTTATGACTCGTTCCCTACGTCTTCTCTCTCTCGCACCTCTTCTTTTCGCGAGCACCTTCCTTAACGCTGCCAAGCTGCCAAACGTACTTTGGCTCACCAGTGAGGACAACGGTCCGCACCTCGGTTGCTACGGGGACGACTACGCCACCACGCCCCACCTCGACGCCCTCGCCGCCAAAGGCATGATCTACACCCGAGCCATCTCCAACGCCCCCGTCTGCGCTCCCGCCCGCACCACCATCATCTCGGGCCTATACCCCCCCTCCACGGGTGCCGAGCACATGCGCAGCATGACCCGCCTCCCCGCCGCCTATAAAATGTACCCGGCCTACCTCCGCGAGCTTGGCTACTACTGCACGAACAGTTCCAAGGAGGACTACAACCTCTTCAAGGAAGGCCAAGTCTGGAACGACGGCGGACGCAAGGCCCACTGGAAAAACCGCCCCAAGGACAACTCCGGGGAACCCGTTCCCTTCTTCGCCATCTTCAACTTCACTGTAAGCCACGAGAGTCAAATCCGGAAACGACCCCACAAGCAGGTCCACGACCCAGCCAAAGTCCGCGTCCCCGCCTACCACCCGGACCACCCCGAAGTCCGCAAGGACTGGGCTCAGTACTACGACAAACTGACCGAGATGGACGCCATGGTCGGGGCCAAATTGAAGGAATTGGAAGACGCCGGCCTTGCCGAGGAAACCATCGTCTTCTACTACGGCGACCACGGCTCCGGCATGCCCCGCAGCAAGCGCTGGCCCTATTTCTCCGGGCTCAATGTCCCCCTCGTCGTTCACGTTCCGGAGAAGTGGAAACACCTTGCCGCCTCGGACTATGAAGCGGGCGGCAAGTCGGAGCGCCGGGTCGGCTTCATAGACCTCGCTCCCACGCTCCTCAGCCTAGCGGGCAAGAAACCTCCCGCCCACATGCAAGGCCACGCCTTCATGGGACCGCACCAAACCCCCGCCCCCGAATACGGCTACGGCTTCCGCGGACGCATGGACGAGCGCTACGACATGGTCCGCACCGTCGTCGGCAAGCGCTACGTCTATGTCCGCAACTACATGCCACACAAACTTTACGGCCAGCACGTCGGCTACATGTTCGTCACCACCACCACCCAAGTCTGGAAACGGCTCTACGACGAAGGCAAACTCAACGAAGCCCAAAGCCACTTTTGGAAGACCAAGCCTCCCGAGGAACTTTACGACCTACAAAACGATCCCGACGAAGTGAACAACCTCGCCCGCTCCAAGGACCACGCGGCAGTCCTCGCCAAGATGCGGAAGGCCCACAAGGAACACGTTGCCGCCATAAGAGACGTTGGCTTCCTCCCCGAAGGGGAAATCCACTCCCGCTCCGCCGGCTCCACTCCCTACGAAATGGGTCGCGACGATAAGAAGTACCCCTTCACCAAGATACTCGCCGCCGCGGACCTCGCCTCCTTCATGCGGAAAAAGGATCTCCCCGCCATCACCGCCCTGCTTCAAGACAAGGACTCCGCAGTACGCTACTGGGGCGCCCTCGGCCTCCTCATGCAGGAGAAAGCCGGGGCTCGTCACGGCAAAGAAGCCCTTCTCGACGCCCTCAAGGACGACTCCCCCTATGTCAGGGCCATCGCCGCCGAAGCCCTTGGCAAATACGGTGCCAAAAAGGAACTCACCCAAGCTCTGGAAACCCTAGGTTCCCTCGCCGACCCCGAGAAAAACGGCGCCTTCCCCTCCATGCTCGCCATGAACGCGATCGACCACCTCGACGACAAAGCCAAGCCGCTCATACCTCTCCTCAAATCCATGCCCCGGACGCCAACCGACGTTGACGGCCGCTTTCGAGGCTACGTGGGCCGCCTCCTTGACACCACCCTCAAGGAACTAAGTGCCAAGTAATCTCCCCCAAGTCGGGCTAACCCGTCCAACGTTCGGCCCAAGACGCGACCCGGCGAGCGCCCCCCGGGTTGTCGCACGGCACTACGCTTATCACCCCGTTTTCGACTAGGAACACCGCCACCTGCCCGAAACGTTTGCCGAGGGCGAGGCCGAGCCTTAAGCTGGAATCGGCCCAGAAACCCGTCTCGCGATGGCCGCCGTCCGGAGACGCGCCCGTCATCGGCCCAAAGCGCCGCCCCTCACGCCTCAAGACCTCCGCCAGCTTCACGTTCGCCGCCAAGTTGCTCTCCTCGTCAGTGGCTTCGTCTCGGGGATTGCAGGCCGTCACCACAACGAATACCTCGGGCCACCCGCCCTCGGGAGCGGGCCCATGAAAAACCGTATCAAAAAAAGCCGGATTCATCTTTTGCAAATTCGACGCCGGCAGGAAGAGGCGCGAGAACGAAGGCTTCTCAATTTGTGACCATTTTTCGTCATTGCGAGGAAGGACGAAGTCCCGGCACGGCAATACAGTTGTTGCGCGAGGGTGAGCGAATGCCCGCTTCGCCAAGAACCGAGACGAAGGCGCGGAAGAG
>CAXGVD010000064.1:0-9901 GCA_964012695.1 uncultured Opitutia bacterium | reverse complement strand
ACTTTGGTCAACTTGGTCATACTTTGACATCATTTCAAATTACTTAATTTCTGTCATAACTGAAAATACAGAAATAATGATCGACGCAAGGATTATTTGGCGGGTCGGTTTCCGCATTGCCAAGGGCGGGGTGGGGGTTGAAGGTCGGGCTAGTGAAACTTGTTGAAATCTTTTGTTTGAGAATTGGGCTCGCCGTGGCCCCATTGTTCGCGGCCGAGCGTCCCAACGTGCTTTTTATTTTGGCGGACGACTTGGGCTACGGGGACGTGGGGTGCTACAACCCCGAGTCAAAAGTACCTACGCCGAACCTGGATCGGATGGCAGAGGAAGGCATGAGGTTCACGGACGCTCACAGTCCTTCCACCGTCTGCACTCCTACGCGTTATTCTATTCTGACTGGTCGGATGGCTTTCCGCACGGGCATGAGCGGAGTTTTCACGGGAGTGGGCGGACCTTGTCTCATTGAGAAGGAGCGTCTGACGATAGGAGGGATGCTACAGGATAGTGGCTATGCCACGGCTCTCTTCGGCAAGTGGCATGTGGGGATGAGTTTTCTTGGCGAGGAGGGCAAACCCATCAACCGGAACGGATTGGAGGCGGTGCGCCGTATCGATTACTCCCGAGCCATTCTCGACGCTCCGATACACCGGGGCTTCGACCACTTCTTCGGTACCGCCTGTTGCCCCACCACGGACTGGCTCTACGCCTACGTGGATGGCGACCGCATCCCCACGCCGCCTACTGGAATCATCGACAGGCGCCCCCTTCCCAAGCACCCGTACTCGCGGGACAATCGCGAGGGCTTAATCGCTCCGGGTTTTGACTTGGAGGAGGTGGACCTCGTCTTCCTGAAGAAGAGTGTGGCCTTCCTGGAGCGTCACGCCAAGGAGAGCCCGAAAAATAAACCTTTCTTCCTCTTCCATTCCATGCAGGCCGTGCACCTTCCTTCCTTCCCCGCCGACCGTTTCAAGGGCAAAACTCGGGCGGGGCCGCACGGGGATTTCATCTTCGAGATGGACTTTATCGTGGGCGAACTCCTTCGGACGCTCGAACGGCTGGATCTTGCCGAAGACACTCTGGTCCTTTTCTCCAGCGACAACGGTCCCGAGGTGCCCACTGTCCTCGCTATGCGGCGGGACCACGAGCACGACGGCGCTCGTCCGTGGCGCGGCGTCAAGCGTGACCAATGGGAAGGTGGCCACCGCGTCCCTCTCCTCGCTCTTTGGCCGGGCAAGGTGAAGGCGGGTTCGGTTTCCGACCAAACCGTTTGCCTTACCGACCTCATGGCCACCTGCGCCGCTCTCGTCGGGGCCGCCTTGCCGAACGACGCCGCCGAGGACAGTTTTGACTTTTCTCCCGTACTGCTCGGTGGCCAAAGCGAGGACGAACCTGTGCGCGAATACATCCTGCACCAGACCATACGGTTGGCTCTCGCCATACGAAGCGGCAAGTGGAAGTACCTCGACCACAAGGGCTCGGGCGGCAACAACTACGGCCAAGGAGGCGAGTGGGGCATGAAGCGCTACGCCCTCCCCGAAAAGGCACCGCAGGCATCCGGGCAGCTATATGATCTCAAGGCCGATCCCGGCGAAACCGAGAACCTCTATTTCAAGCGTCCCGAAATCGTTCGGCGCCTGAAGGACAAGCTCGATCACTTCGTGAAAACCGGACGAAGCGCCCCGGAGAGATGAGGGAGTGATAGAAGTCCGAAACCCAAGGGGTTTGAACTATGTTGGCAAGGCAGTAGGTGAGGCGGTAAGTTCTCACCGAATAACCCGGAAGGTGAGGTTGACGCGGGGGCCGATGGGCCGGGAGACGCGCGGGACCTCGTGCTTCCAATTGTTTTGGGTTTCTCCGGCCATGAGGAGGACGGAACCGGAGGCCAATGGGAGTTCGCAAACGGGTTCGCCGTTGCTCTTGTACTCCTTGTGGCGGAGGCGGAAGCGCCGTTCCGCCCCGAAGCTCACAGAGGCTATGACGGGGCGCGGGCCGAGTTCTGGCTCGTCGTCGCTGTGCCAGGCCACCCGATCGGCACCGTCGCGGTAGTGGTTGAGAAGGACGGAGTTAAAGGTGACTCCCGCGAGCTTTTCCGCCCGTTCCTTTATGGCGAGCAACTCGGGAGTCCAAGGTTCGGGGTCCAAGCGAATGCCCGAGTAGGCGTAGCTTTTGCCAGGGTCGCCGTGCCAAGATTCGAGCCGAGGCACGAGGCTCTCCTTGCCGTAGAAGCGTATGTGGTTTTGCCGCCAAGGGATGGTTGCGAGCAGGGTGGCGAGAAGCCGACCGCTTTCCTCCTGAGCGAAAACGTTCGGGTGGTAAGAGACCTCGGCTCCAGGCAGGTCCGGGCTCCGGAGTTCGGGGTCGGGAAGGTCGAGAAGGGTTTGCTTACCCTTGCTCAACGGCGCTTGGGAAGGGCTTTTACCCATTCGGCTTTGGTGACTTTGCGGGTGGAGTGGAGGTGGACGAAGGCTCCACGCTTGTTGCCGACGACGACGTCGAGGAGGTCGTCTCCGTTTATGTCTATGGCGGCCACTTGAGTGCCGACGCCGGAAGCGTCGTCGATGAGGTGAGGTATGAAGTGGGCTTTGCCTCTTTCCGGGCGGGTGAGTTGGAACCAGTAGAGGACGGCGGGGGCGTTGGGTTCAGCATCTTTTTTGGGGCCGTGGGCCCAGAAGCGTTTGCCCGTGAGTACGTCGAGGAGGCCGTCGCCGTCCATGTCGGCGAAATCGAGGGCATGCAGTTGAGAGAACTTGACGCCGTAGGGGCTGTCTTCCGGTTTCTTGTTGATGATGATGCGGGGCTTGAAGGCGCGTTTGTCGCCCTCCTTGCTTTGTTCGTACCAAGCGAGTCCGTAACCGTGGGCGGCGAGGGAGGTAACGACGTCGTTAAGGCCGTCGCCGTTCACGTCATAGGCGAGCATCTGGGCGCCACCGCCGCCGAAGGCGAAGGGGTGGAAGGCCCACTCGGGGTCGCCTTTCAGGTCAGCGGGTTGTTCCCACCAGCCTTCTCGGAGGATGACGTCGGGTCGGCCGTCGCTGTTTAGGTCGCCGTGGCCGATGCCGTGACTGTAGCGTTGCCACTTGCCTTTTGCGGATATGCGGTGGACGGTCCAAGGCTCAGAGGGTTTTTTCCAATTCGGGGATGCGTAGGCGACGTAGCCGTCGTGATTGCAGAGAAGTTCGGGGAGACCGTCTCCCGTGAGGTCGGTTAGCATGGGGGACTCGTTGTCGGTCTTGTCGAAGGCGAGGTGCTGCTTCCAGTGGCTGTCGCCTTTGTTTTTCGGGTTTTCGTACCAGTAGGTGATTTTGCCGGGCCAGGGGACGGCGATGACGTCGGACCAGCCGTCTTGGTTGAGGTCGTATACATAGGTGAGGAAGTTGTCGGAGTAGCCGTTGGCGCCGCTTAGTTCGCCTTTGTAACCTGGTATCTTCTCGGTGGAACCGTCGGGCTTCTTGAGGTCGAAGGTGGCGGTGGCAGGGCGGAACTCCCGGCGTTTCTTGAAGTCGGGACCGAGGAAGAGGAAGGGGCCGTAAACGACGTCGCCGTGACCGTCCTTGTCGAAGTCGGCGGCGTGGGCCCCCTCAGCCCAGAATTGGTCCGTGAGGCGAATTTTCTTCCATTCGTGAAGAACGTATTCCTTGGCGTTGGCGGAGAAAACCGAGGTGAGGAGCAGAGCGGAGGCGATTTGTAGGGAGTGCTTCATGGTGACAAAAGTATCAATTGAGAAGGGAGAGTGGATGCTTGCGGTTTTTCAGGGGGATGGTAACGAGCCGCCCGCCGAGCCTGTGCGACTCGAAGACGGAGGAGACCATCTCTACGGTGACGACGCCTTCGGCGAGGCCGCAGAGGGGAGGGCGGTCCTTTTCGATGGCGTCGAGCAGGTCGCGGACGACGGCGAAGTGGTTGCGTACCGTTCCACGAACATCAGCGGTTTCGGCCTTGCCCACGCCCGCCGAGGTGAGCGGAACCCATTTGCGGGAGGCTCGGGCGGGTTCCCAGGGGGAGTCTTCCATGAAGTGGACGAGGGGCTCGCGATCGTTGCGGACGTCCGCGACCCCGAGGTTGCCCACGACTTGGAAGCCGAAGCCCGCCTCGCGTCGTCCTCTTTCTTGGAGGCTGTCGAAGGTGGCGGTCCAACCGTTGGCCATGCGCCAGCGGGCGTGAATTTCGTCGCCCGCCAAGGGGCCCAGTCCTTCGGCGCCTTCGGCGACGTCGGCCTTGGTGACCAGGCGTCCGTCTTGTCGGATCTCGGCGGAACAGGAAAGGGGTTGGCCCGCGAGGTAGTGAAAGAGGTCGAGCACGTGCGTGCCGAGCACCCACAGGTCTTCGCCGCCTCCGCGGCGGTCCTCCTTGCCGCGTCCGCGCAGTTCGAGGACGTCGCCCACGAGCCCTTCCGTTAGCAAGTTCTTGAGGATAGGCATGGCGGGGTGGTAGCGGTTGCGGTGGGCGACGGCCAGTTTGGTTCCCGCCTTTACGCAGGCGTCGGAGATTTGGTCCGCCTCTTCCAAGGAACGGGCGAAAGGCTTTTCCACATAGACGCCTTTGGCGCCCGCCTCGCAGGCCGCCCGAATCATCGGGGCGCGTTGGTCCACGTGGCGCGGGCACACCGCCACCAAGTCGGGGCGCAGGTCGTCAAGCATGTTACGGTAGTCGGCGTAACCTCGCTCGACCTTCAACCGGTTCTTGGCCTTGGCGAGGCCGCCGGGGTCGGCGTCGGCCACGGCCACCAAGCGGGTTTCGTCGAGCAGGTTCCAGACCTTGTCCAGTTCGTGCCCGTAGTTGCCGCGTCCCGTGTGGCCGATGACGCCCACCGTCCACTTTCCGCTCGTCTTGCCTTGGGATAGGAGGGCGGGGGCGAAGGCGAGGGCGGGACTCGCCGCGATGAATCTGCGGCGGGTATTCATAGTTCGGTTTCGTGGGTGTGCGCCCGGAGATCGTCGAGGTCGAGGAGCTCGAGGGCGGATTCCTCGGTGGAGGCCAGCTTCACCTTCGGGGCGACGCCCGCTTCGAGGGCCTCTTGCCACCGGGCGGCGCAGAGGCACCAGCAGTCGCCGTCCTTCAGGCCGGGAAAGGCGAACTCCGGTCGTGGAGTGGAGAGGTCGTTCCCCGCCGCCCGACTAAAGGCGAGGAATTCGTCCGTAACCACCACGCAGACAACGTGGCGTCCGTGGTCGTTATCGTCCGTCTCGCAACTGCCGTTGCGGAACCAACCCGTCTTGAGCTTGTTGCAACACGGTTCGAGCGGTTGGCCCAAAACGTTTCGGGGGCCTTGGCGGAGGGGTGCGATCACGAGCTGTCTTTTAGGAAGCGATGACGCTTGCCGACAAGCTCGAAAACCCTTTCTTCGTTTTCCTTTTTAAGCAACCGGCTTCTGATGGACGAGGAAAAACCCGAACTGTTTCTTGTCGCTCCCCTCTACGCTTACGAGACGGAGGAGGTGGAGAAGGCGTTCACCGTACACCGACTCTGGGAAGCGGAGGACCCCGAGGTCCTCTACGCCGCCGCGGCGCCCACCTGCCGGGCCGCCGTGACCCGCAACGTCTTCGGCTCCGAAATGATGGACAAGTTGCCCAACCTCGGGCTCGTGGCCGTCCTCGGCGTGGGCTACGACCAAGTGGACTTGGAGGCTGCCAAGGCACGCGGCATCGCCGTCACCAACACGCCCGACATCCTCAGCGAGGAGGTGGCCGACTACGCCATGGGCCTTCTTCTCTCCCTTGCCCGCCGCCTCCCGCAGGGCGAACGCTACCTACGGGCGGGTCGCTGGGAAGCGGAAGGCCCCATGGCCTACTCCCGGCGTCCCCGAGGCAAAAAGGTGGGCGTACTCGGGCTCGGTAGGATCGGCGCCGCCTTCGCCAAGCTGTGCGGGGCCTTCGACATGAAGGTTGGTTACCACAACCGCAACCGCCGGGACGACGTTTCCTACCGCTACTTCGGCTCGCCCGCGGACCTCGCCGCCTGGGCCGACTTCCTCGTCTGCATAACCCCCGGCGGGGCGGCCACCCGCCACCTCGTGAACGCCGAAGTCATCGAGGCTCTCGGGCCCGAAGGTTCTCTCGTGAACGTGGGGCGCGGAGCCTCTGTGGACGACGACGCCCTCGTCGCCGCCCTCCGCTCGGGCAATCTCGCCGGCGCCGCCCTCGACGTCTACGTGGACGAACCGAATGTCCCCAAGGCCTACCTCGGTTTGGAGGACAACCTCATCCTTCAACCTCACTTGGCCAGCGCCACCCACGAAACACGCCGGGCCATGTCCCAACTCGCCCTCGACAACGCCCGAGCCTTCTACGAAGGCCTTGAATTGCTCTCGCCCGTTTAGACTGAGCGATTAGCGGTTAGCACTCCCGAGCCAAATAAAATTATGAAAAACTCATTCGCTTTGATTTTTCTTACAGGAACTCTCTCGTTTAGCGTTTCTACGCCCGCTGCCGACTGGCCGCTTTGGCGCGGGCCCGAGCAAACGGGGGTTGCGGCATCGGGTCAGGACTTGCCCGTGAAGTGGAGCGAGACGGAGAACGTGCTCTGGAAGGCGGACGTCCCCGGGCGCGGGCACGGCACGCCCATCGTGGCGGGCGGCCAAGTGGTTCTGGTCACGGCGGACGAGGGGAAGGAGATTCAGAGCGTCCTCAGTTACGACCGGAAAAAAGGCCACCTCATCTGGCGGGCGGAGGTTCATAGCGGCGGTTTCATGCGGCGGAACAAGAAGGCCTCGCAGGCTTCCGGTTCACTCGCCTTCGATGGCGAGCGTTTCTACGTCAATTTCGCCAACGCCGGGGCGGCTTATGTCACGGCGCTTACGCCCGCCGGCAAAATCCTTTGGCAAACCAAGGTGACGGACTACGTCGTGCACCAGGCCTACGGTTCTTCGCCCGCCCTCTACGGTGACGACCTCCTCCTCGTGAGCGCCGACAACAAGAAGGCTGGGGCCGTGGCCGCCCTGAGCCGCACAACTGGAAAAATCGTTTGGAAGGTGAAACGCCCGAAGAAGCCGAACTACGCCTCTCCCGTGGTTTTCAAGCTGGCGGGGCGGGAACAGCTCATTCTCACTGGTTGCGACCTCGTCTCCTCCTTCAACCCGCGTACGGGTGAAAAGCTTTGGGAAGTGGCGGGCGCCACCACCGAGTGCGTCACCACCACCGTGACGGACGGCACCCACGTATACAGCTCGGGAGGCTACCCCAAGAATCACGTTTCCGCCGTGCGGGCAGACGGTTCGGGCAAGCTCGCCTGGCGCAACAACGTCCGCGTCTACGTCCCCTCGATGATCGTTCACGAGGCTCACCTCTATGCCATCGCGGATGCGGGCGTTGCCTACTGCTGGAAGAGCGACACGGGCGAAGAAGTCTGGAAGGGGCGCCTTGGCGGCACCTTTAGCGCGTCCCTTTCTCTGGCCGACGACAAGCTATACGCCGCCAATGAAGCGGGCGAATGCTTCGTCTTCAAGGCCTCGCCCGAAGGCTTCGCAATCGTGGCGAAGAACAAGCTGGGCGATGAGATCTTCGCCTCTCCCGTCCTTTGCGGAAACCGCCTCTATCAGCGCGTAGCCCACCGCTCGGGGTCCGAGCGCCGGGAAGTTCTCTACTGTATCGGGGCGAGGTAGGGAACCCTTACCTCGGCCCTTTTTTTGGGCGGAAGGATTTGGGACCGAACTTTCCTCCGCCTTTTCCTTTGCCGGCAAACTTTCCGCCGAACTTCTTGTGGCGCGGGCGTTTGCTTTTGCCGTCGAAGGAGGGGCGTCCCTTGTCCTTGGTGATTTCGAGGCGGCGCCCGCGGATATATACGTTTTTAAGGACGTCTACGATTTCCTCCGGCAGGTTTTGGGGAAGGTCCACCAAGCCGAAGTAGGGGAAAAGCCTGATTTTGCCGATTTCCGCGGGTTCCAGTCCCACCTCGTTGGCGAGGGCGCCGACCACGTCCCCCTTGCCCGCGCCGTGTTCTTCGCCCACCTCGATGCGGTAGGTGGTCCATTGGCGGTCGTCGGAATCGTATTTGGAGAAGCTGCGTTCGCCTGTGTGTTCATCCCGCCTGCGCGATTCTCGGGCGGGCTGGCGTTCTTTGCCGGCTTCGCGTGTTTTGCGTTCTTTGGAGCGGGCGCCCGTGGGTAGTTTCTTCAGAAGGAAGGGTTTGCCGCCCGCCTCCATGCGGGCGAGCGCGGCGGCGAGGGCGAGCGGGTCGGTCCCCTCGCGCTCGGCGAGGTATTGGACGAGGACTTCGCGGTAGTCGGAGAAGTCGGCGTTCAAGGTTTCATCGATTCGGGCGAAGAGGCGTTGGGCCTTTCGTTCGTTCAGTTCCGCAACGGTAGGGAATTCGTAGGTTTCGAAGTCGTTTTTGGTGACGCGCTCGATGGCCTTGAGGATGCGGAACTCCTTGGGCGTAACGAAGAGGACGGCTTCGCCCGAGCGGCCCGCCCGTCCCGTGCGTCCGACCCGGTGGACGTAGGACTCGACGTCGAAGGGGGCGTCGTAGTTCACCACTAGGGAGATGCGGTCCACGTCCAGCCCGCGGGCGGCGACGTCCGTGGCCACCAGCACGTTCAGCTTGCCTTCCTTGAGGCGGAGCACGGTTTTCTCCCGCAGGCTTTGCGGCATGTCGCCGTTGAGGGCTTCGGCGGCCACGCCTTTGGCGAGGAGGCGTTCTGCCAGTTCGGAGGTGGAGGCCTTGGTGCGGGCGAAGATGAGGGCGGCGTCGTACTCCTCCACGTCGAGTATGCTCAGGAGCGTTTCGAGTTTTTCTCCGTGCCTGCGCTTGATGAAGCGTTGGCGAATGTTGGGGGCGGTGGCGGCCTTCAGCTTGATGGTGACCTCGGCGGGCTTGCGCAGGTGTTTTTCCGCCAGTTTGCGGACGGCCTTGGGCATGGTGGCGGAAAAGAGGGCGGTCTGGCGGCCTTCCGGGGTTTGCTCCAGTATCCACTCAACGTCTTCGAGGAAGCCCATGCCCAGCATCTCGTCGGCCTCGTCGAGGACGAGGGCTTGCAGGGCGTCCAGGTTTAGGGAGCCGCGTTTGACGTGGTCCATCACTCGGCCCGGCGTGCCCACCACTACGTTCACGCCGCGGCGGAGGGCCCGGAGTTGGCCGTGGTATTCCGTGCCACCGTAGACGGTGAGGACGCGGAAGCCTTCCATGCGTTGGGCGAATCCCTCGATGGCTTCCGCCACCTGTATTGCCAGTTCGCGGGTGGGAGCCAGGCAAAGGACTTGGGGGCCGGGGGCGCCGAAGTCGAGTTGCGAAAGCAAGGGCAGGGCGAAGGCTGCGGTCTTGCCGGTGCCCGTCTGGGCGACCCCGAGCAGGTCACGCCCTTCGGCGAGGAAGGGGATTGCCCGGGCTTGAATGGGGGAGGGGGTCTCGTAGCCCATCGTCTCGATGGCCTCCCGCACGGCGGGAGCCAGCGGCAACTCAGCGAAGGTCGGGCCGTCCTTCGGGGCCGCGGGCTTGGCGGTGCCTTCAGGTTCGGAAGCTTGGGCATCGTCGGGGACCGAGTCCTCGGGGTGGGTTTCGTTTGGGTCTTGTTCGTTCATGGAGGCGTCTCGGTCGGCCGGGGTGTTGAGGACGCTCGCCATTGTTCACGCAAGTCACGAAAAGAAAACTCTCGCTCGCCATCCAACCAAGGTGCGAGAGCCAATGGGTTTCGTCCAAGTAAAAAGGGTACTATGCCCGCCTTGCCCTACAAAGGCGAGGAGGAAAGAGCTTCAGGCTTTTTCGGGTTGGTCCTCTATGAGGAAGCCTACTCGAATGAATAGGTGCAGGCGGTGAGGTTGAATGGTAGGTCTGTTAGGCCCCAGATGAAGTCCCCAAGGTTTTGGGACTATTCGAAGCCGTGGTGGGTGTCGTCCGCGAGGGAAATCGACCGGCCGAGCCGCCCGGCTTCCCCCACGGTCTGGCCAAGCTCCTCCCGCGAAGCGACCGC
>CAXGVD010000063.1:0-9986 GCA_964012695.1 uncultured Opitutia bacterium | reverse complement strand
AGCTTGACCTTTAGGGTGTGCTTGTCCGGAGCGGTGGCGCCGAAGTCGATCAGGTTCCAGAGGTCGCTCCCGCTCTTGGCGAAGTCGAGGCTCTTATCCACGAGGCGGGTCCGGGTGTCGGCGGGCACGGACTCTGGCCAGTCGAAGAGTTTGGGGTCTTTTAGAAGACTGGCCAGTTCGTCGGCGTTCAGGAAGTCCAGTCCCTTGAAGTTGAAGGAGTCTTTCTTGGCGTCCTCGTTCGGGCCGAAGTCGACCTTTTTGAGAGTGTCCCACCAGTCCTTTGTGAAATTAGCGTCGGTGCGGGAGAGGAGGTAGGCGCGTTGCGACTTGTGGTAGGGTTCGGCGTCCCGGATATAGTAGAGCATGAAGGAGTAGTCCGAGGCGAGCGCGGGGGTGAGCAGTCGTCGAAAGGAAAAGAGAAAGTCTTCTGCCGTGAGGGGTGCGCCGTCTGACCATTGGGCGTCCTTGCGTAGCTCGAAGACCCACTCGTCCGGGCGTTCGGGGTTGGTGGGGTACCACTTTTCCGCCACGCCCGGCAGGGCCACGCCGTCCTTGGAGGGGTGGGCCTCCACCAGGCCCTCGAAGAGGGAGCGTATGACGTTGCTTTCCAGCACTCCGCTGACGATGTGCGGGTCCAGCCCCTTCGGCTCGCCCGTGTTCCCCATGATTAGGATGCCTTCGCGGGAGGCGACTTCCACGGGAGACTCGTCCGCGCAGCCTGTCTCCGCCAAAGCGAGGACGCAGGCCAAGGCCGCCCCCCAAGTCGGACCACGAGCCGTCCGCCGTTTGCTGAAGTTCCCTTCGATGCCTCGCAAAGGTGAAGACGCGGGCGAGGTTGGCAAGCAAAAGGTAGCGAAGGGCTGGAGCGAAAAAGGTTGGCGAGGGGAGCGGTTTTGCGTAGCGGGTAGTGCTTTACGCCGACGGTAGTTCGGTGTCAGGGCATGCGCGACTATTTCATACGCCGCTTTCTGCTGATTCCTCCCACCTTGTTGGGAATCAGCATGGTGGTGTTCGCCATCACGAGGTTGGCCCCTGGCGGGCCGGTGGAGCAGGCGATGATGCAGATGCAGCAGGTTTCCGAGGACGGCGGAGGCAGGGGGGCCGGGGACACCGACCAGGCGATTTCCGAAGAACAGAAGAAACAGCTCGAACGGCGGTACGGCTACGACAAGCCAATTTGGAAGGCTTATCTCATTTGGCTGGGAATCGCCCCGATGGAGAGGAATTTCAAGGAAATCAAGTTCCCCAAGGGGAGCGACGAGGTGTCCGAGCGCATCCGGGCCCCGCGCTTCCACGTGGCGGCACTGGATTGGGACGGTGACGGCTACGTGGCCCGGGAAGAGGTGCCCGCCCACTTAGCCCGCTATGTGAAGTTCGACCTTTTGGACGCGGACGGCGACGGCTTTGTCGACGGTTACGAGGCGGACGTTCCCGAGGCGGTCATCGCCCGCGCCCGTGAGCGCGTTTCTTTGAAGAAAAAGGGCGATTCCGTGAGCATCACCAACTTTGACGCCCTTCTCGGCAACTGGAACGTTCGCCTGCAGGAGCCCGACCCCGATAAGCCCGACGCCCCCGCCGTGGCCGAGCTCTACACTTTGCGATACTCGGGCGTACTGCAGGGAGACTTGGGTGAATCCTTCCGCTTTGGCGAGCCCGTGGCAGAGGTCATCGCGGAACGCCTGCCCGTCTCCACCTACTTCGGCCTGCTCACCTTTTTCTGCACCTATTTGGTCTGCATTCCGCTGGGCATCCTCAAGGCGGTGAAGCACAAGACCTGGGTGGACGACGCCAGCTCCATCCTAATCTTCGTCGGCTACGCCGTGCCGGGCTACGCCTTGGGGGCCTTGCTCCTGCTCTACTTCTCGGTGACGCTGGACTGGTTGCCGATGGGCGGATTGACGAGCGAAGGTTTCGAGGAACTGTCCACTTGGGGCAAGTTCAAGGACTTGGCCGCCCACACTGTTCAGCCCCTTTGCTGCTACCTCGTGGGCGGGTTCGCTTTCGTCACCATGCTGATGAAGAACCATCTCATGGATAACCTCGCCGCCGATTACGTGCGCACCGCCATGGCCAAGGGCGTGTCCTTCCGGGATGCCACTCGCAGGCATGCTTTGCGCAACTCCCTCATTCCCATCGCCACCAACGTGGGGCACCAAGTGACACTCTTCGTGGGGGGCTCCTTCCTCATCGAGCGAATCTTCGACATCAACGGTTTCGGCCTGCTCGGCTTCCAATCCGTGCTGGATTCCGACGTCCCCGTGGTCATGGGCGTCCTCATGTTGTCGGCTTTTCTCATGTTGCTGGGCAACGTCCTTGCGGACGCCCTGGTGGCCCTTGCCGATCCCCGCGTACGTTTCGAATGAAGCTGAATTTCCAGTTGAATCCACTCACGCTCAAGAAGCTGCGTCGATTCCGCTCCATCAAGCGGGGGTACTGGTCGTTCGTGGCCTTGGGCGTCGCCTTCGGGCTCAGTCTTCTGGCGGAAGTGCTGGTTAGCAAAAGAGCCCTCTTCGTGAGCTATGAGGGCGAGTGGTTCTTCCCCACCTACGGGGCTCAAATCAGCGGAACGACCTTGGGCCTGGATTACGAGTACGAGACCGACTACCGCGAGCTGGCCGCCAAGTTTGAGGCGGACGATGCCTCCGGCAATTGGCTCCTCATGCCTCCCGTACCCTACGACCCCTACGAAAACGACTACTCCCGCGAAGACGCACGAGGTTACTCTCCACCGAGCTGGGAGACGGGGCACCTGCTGGGTACGGACAGGACCGAACGGGACGTCCTTGCCCGGCTCTTCTACGGCTTCCGCATCTCCATCCTCTTCGCCCTAGGCTACCTCGTTCTGACCTATCTGGTTGGCATTTTCGCCGGTTGCGTGATGGGATACTTCGGGGGGAGGACCGACATGTTTGGGCTCCGTCTGGTTGAGATTTGGGCCAACGTTCCCTTCCTCTACATGGTTATCATTCTGGTAGACATCATGCCGGAAGGGTGGGGGACGGGCATGCGCGTCCTCCTGCTTCTGTTCATCATGGTGCTGTTCTCGTGGACGGGCATGACCTACTACGTGCGTGCCTCCGCCTACAAAGAGAAGGCCCGGGAGTACGTGGCCGCCGCCAAGGTACTCGGGGCGGGGCCGGGCCGCGTCATCTTCCGTCACCTTTTGCCGAACGTGATTTCCACCCTCGTCACCTTCGCCCCCTTCACGGTGGCGGCTGCCATCACCTCCATCACCGCCTTGGACTTTCTCGGATTCGGACTGCCTTCCCCCACGCCGAGTTGGGGAGAACTTCTCAAGCAGGGCGTGAACAACCTGCGCGAGGCTCCTTGGATCGTGACCTCTACCGTTTCCGCCCTCGTGCTCACCCTCACTCTCGTCACCTTCGTGGGCGAAGCCGTCCGCGAGGCCTTCGACCCCAAACGTTTCTCCACCTACGAATAATTCTCATGAAAATCATAATGCGTCTTCTCCTTCCCTTCGTCCTTGCTGCGAGCACCGTCTTCTTAGGTTGTGGCGACGACAATTCCCTCAAACGCCCCAAGGGCAAGCAACCGGCCGAGACCGGCTCTCGACAAACCACCTCCCGAGGCGACACCGTGACTGTAGACAAGGCCTTCGCTCGCGAGCTGGCCCGGGAGTTCGGCAGGGAGTTCGGACGAGAGTTCGCCCGGCAACTGGCGGCTGGAGGCGGCCTCGCTCTGCCCGCCGACCTCAACGTCACCTTGCCGCCCGAGCCCGAAATTCCCGGCGGCCTCGTGGACGAAAACGGTGTGCCGCACCCGCTCCTCGCCCATTGCGCCGAGGACGTTCTGGAGTTCTACCTCAAGAGCCCCGATGCCTTCAAAATCGCCACCCCCTCAGACGTCCCCACCGACCTCGTCTGGAAAGACGGCTCGGACGAGCAGGAGTTCTCCTCGCCCGAGGCCAAGCGCGGCGGAACCTGGAAGGTGTTCGCCCGAGACTTCCCTCGAACCCTTCGCATGGTCGGCCCCGACGCCAATGGCGCCTTCCGTGGCTACATCCTAGACTACAACGCGGTCGGTCTCGTGATGGCTCACCCGAACTCCGACGGCTATTACCCCGGCTTAGCCAAGTCCTGGGCGGTGGACCCGGACAAGCGCACGGTTTACTTCCGCCTCGACCCCGACGCCCGCTACTCCGACGGCGAACCCGTCCGCGTCACCGACTTCTTCTTCTCCATGTATTTCTACCGGAGCAAGCACATTCAGGCCCCTTGGTACAACGACTTCTACGGGAAAGACAAGTTCCTCAACCTCACCCTCTACGACGACCGCACCCTCTCCATCACCTTCCACAAGGCCAAGCCCGACGTGGTCGAGCGGGTCGGTATTCGTCCAATACCCGAGCACTTCTACGAGGAACTGGACGAGGAATACCTCAGTGACTACCAGTGGAAGATGGAGCCCACCACCGGTGCCTACCAAGTGCTGCCGGAAAACGTGGACGACGGTGTGTCCGTCACCCTCACCCGCGTTCCCGGTTGGTGGGCCGACCAAAAACCCTTCTACCGCCGCCGCTTCAATCCCGAGCGTATCAAGGTGATTGTTGTGCGCGACTACAACAAGGCCTTCGAGACCTTCCTCAAGGGCGAGCTAGACATGTTCGGCCTGGCCCTCACCGACTTCTGGTACGAGAAGCTGCCAAACGACCATCCCATCGTTAAGAACGGTTACCTCACCAAGCTTACCTTCTACAACCAGACCCCACGTCCCTCCTACGCCTTACGCATCAACTCGCAGAAGTCGCCAATGGACGACCGAGACGTTCGCGTCGGCTTTCACCACGCCATGAACTTCAAGCTGGTCTTGGACAAGATTTTCCGGGGCGATTATCAACGCATGAGGACCGTGGCGGATGGCTACGGCCCCCGCACCCATCCGGACGTCCAGGCCCGCGAGTTTTCCGTGGAAAAGGCCCTCGGCCACTTCGCCAAGGCCGGCTTCACCGAGCGCGGCCCCGACGGTATCCTGCGCAACTCCGCCGGTGAACGGCTCGCCTTCACCATCACCACTGGTTACAAGCACTACGAGGACGTCCTCATCGTCCTCAAGGAGGAAGCCAAGAAGGCGGGCGTTGAGCTGAACCTCGAACTGATGGAAAGCACCGCCGCATGGAAGAAGAACAACGAGAAGAAAACCCAAGTGTCCCTTTCCGCCTTCAACGTTTCGGTGGAACTCTTCCCTCGCTTCTGGGAACCGTTTCATTCCGACAACGCTTACAAGGAGGAAGGCGACTCCAAGTTCCTCCCCGACGGCTCCCTCAAGCCCAACCTCACCACCAAGACCAGCACCAACAACTTCACCCAGACGGCCAACCGCGAAATCGACCACCTCATCGACGAATACCGAAAAGCCGAGGACCTCGACGAAATCACCGACATGGCCCTTCGTCTCTCCGAGCTACTACACGAGCACGCCACCTTCGTCCCCGGCTGGAAGAAGCCCTTCTTGCGCATCGGCCACTGGAACTGGGTACACTTTCCCGCCGACTGGGGCCCCAAGGAAACCCGCGACTACCAAGAGTTCCAAGTCTTCTGGCTCGACGATGCCGATAAGGAAAAAATCCTCCGAGCCAAGGAAGCGGGCCAAGCCGTCTCCGACACACCTACAGTTCGCGTCTACGACAAGTACAAGAGCGAGTGAACCGGTTTCCGCTGCCTTTCCTCGCATCTCGCCACCTTCCTCATGACCGCCGAAACCTCCGCCGCCCCCCTGCTGGAGATACGGGACCTGTCCGTCGCCTTCGAGGTGGACGATGGCGAAGTCCAAGCCCTCGACGGCGTGAACTTGGAGATGGCTCCGGGCAAGACCCTCGGGCTCGTCGGGGAATCCGGGTGCGGCAAGAGCGTGACCGCTCTTTCCATAATGAGGCTCCTTCCAAAGCCCATGGGGAAAATCCTCTCCGGCTCCTCCATCACCTTCGACGGACGAGACCTTCTGCAGCTTTCTCCCGACGAGATGCGCCGGGTCCGGGGCAACGATGTCGGCATGATTTTCCAGGAACCCATGACCGCCCTCAATCCCGTGAAGAAAATCGGGGCTCAGCTCGGGGAGGTCTTTCGCCTTCACCAAGATGTGGATGAGGCCACGGCCTTGGAGCAGTCCGTGGATATGCTGGACAAGGTCGGGATCCCCTCGCCCGAGACCCGGGTCTTCGAATACCCTCACCAGCTCTCCGGCGGGATGAGGCAGCGCGTGGTCATAGCCATGGCCTTGGCTTGCGAGCCTCGCCTCGTTATCGCGGACGAGCCCACCACTGCCCTCGACGTCACCGTACAGGCCCAAATCCTCGACCTGCTTAGCCAATTGCAACGCGATTCCGGTTCCGCCGTACTACTCATCACCCACGACCTCGGTGTAATTGCCGAAACCTGCGACGAGGTCTGCGTCATGTACGCTGGTCGCATTGTGGAGCGAGCCTCCGCCGAGGAACTGTTCCGCAACCCCCGCCATGCCTACACCCAAGGCCTGCTCAAA
The DNA here is from genome assembly GCA_964012695.1 of uncultured Opitutia bacterium. Classification (GTDB taxonomy): domain Bacteria; phylum Verrucomicrobiota; class Verrucomicrobiia; order Opitutales; family Seribacteraceae; genus CAXGVD01. Next base: position 3,488 of record CAXGVD010000063.1, on the reverse strand, counting down.
TCCATTCCGCGCATCGACGGGACGCCGAAGACTCGCCTCGATGCCATTGAGGGCATGGTCCCCGGTCTTGCCGAGCTGAAACCCGGTTGCCGCTTCGCTCCCCGCAGTGGGCGCGAGCACGACCCCGAACTCCTCGAAACCCGCCCCAAGTATCTGGAGGTGGCGCCCTGTCACTGGGTCGAAGCCTGTCCCGTGTGTGCGCCCGTACTTTAGAAATATGAAGGATAAGGAGACAGCGGGACAAAGGGACGAGGAGGTGGCCACCTCCATCCTGACGGTGGAGAACCTGGCCGTGCACTTTCCCGTGCGTGGCGGGGTGTTCAGGCGGGCGGTGACCACCTGCAAGGCGGTGGACGGGGTTAGTTTCTCTCTGCGCGAGGGTGAAACCTTGGGGCTGGTCGGGGAATCCGGTTGCGGCAAGTCCACCGTGGCCAAGGCCATCGTCCGTCTCGTCAAGCCCACCGCCGGCAGCATACGTTTTCGCGAGAGCGAGGTTAACCTCTTGGGCGGGGCCGATCTGAAGACCTACCGCCGGGACGCCCAAATGGTGTTCCAAGACCCCGTGGAATCCCTTAACGCTCGGCTTACGGTTGGCTCCATCGTGGAGGAACCGCTCGCCATTCACGGCATCGGGGACAAGGCGGAGCGTCCCGCCAAGGTGGCCGAGCTTCTCGAAAAAGTCGGCCTCCCCGCCAAGGCCGCCGGACGTTACCCCTTCGAGTTCTCCGGTGGACAACGCCAGCGCGTGGGCATCGCCCGGGCTCTCGCCCTGAATCCCGACCTGCTGGTGCTGGACGAACCAGTTTCCGCTCTCGATGTCTCCATACAGAGCCAAGTCCTCAACCTTCTCATGGACCTCCAGAGGGACCTCGGTCTGAGCTACCTCTTCATCGCCCACGACCTCGCCGTGGTGAAGCACGTCTCGGACCGCATCGCCGTCATGTACCTCGGCAAAATCGTGGAGATGGCACCTGCCGAGGAACTGTACGCCAATCCGCGACACGCCTACACCAAGGCTCTCATCGACGCCATACCAGTCCCCGATCCCGCCGCCCGCCGTGAGCGCAAGCCCCTCGCTGGGGACGTCCCGTCCCCGATTCACCCGCCCCCCGGGTGCGCCTTCGGTCACCGCGTCTCCGCTTCCAGGTACGAGGAAAGCATTGGCAGGGAAATCGGGCTCAAGGAAGCCGTGCCCGGGCATTGGGTCTCCGATTGTCCCTGCTGCGTGGAGTGAACAAGTCGGCAACCGGGACTTTGACGCGCCTCCGGACCTCGGAAAAAAGACTTGCGGGAGTCGTCTGCCGAAGCTTTCATTGACGGTTTGTCTAACTGCCTGATGGAGACCTCCACCAAGTCGTCCGACTCGCCCGTCGGCGGCGCAAGCGCGTTAAGGAAAGGATTGGCCCTTTCGGTTGTCGTCCTTGCCTGCACATGGGCGGCTCCATCTCACGGGCAGAACCCCGATGACATGCCCCTGAGGCAGGTCATCTCCGAGGCCCAGAGGCACATCGGGGCGAGCGACTTGAGCGGCTCCTTGCCTTTTCTGGATGAGCTGGAAGTTCGCTTCGAGACGGAAAAAGACCCCAAGGTTGTGGAAATTCTCCAGCAGTTTGGTTTCGTTCGCGGGCTCGGCTACCTGCAGCGCTTTGGAGACACGGGCAACCAGGAAAACTTGGGTTTGGCCGCCAAGGCCTTCGCCTTCTTCGCCGAAAAGTTTCCCGAGGACGACAAAGCCGTGATGGCCAAGCAGAAGGAAGCGGATTGCCGCCGGGCCCTTCACGAGTTCCTGCCCGCCGCCAAGGTGTACGAGGAGCTTCTCGACTCGACCAAGCCCTTCTTTAAGAAAATCAAGAAGCGCAGCGATTTACTCCAGATACATTTCGGGCGGGCCCAGTGCTACCATGTCGAGCAGGCTTGGGGCCCGGGGGAGCCCGCCTTCAAGAGCCTTCTAGAAGTCGCGGACAAGGCCAAGGACGAGGACCGATCCTCCTACGCCGTATCCTGCTTGGTGGAAATGTTCGTGGTCAACAAGCGCATCGACGAGGTCTTCCCCTACCTCCCCAGGCTATCCGGAGACACCCCCGCCCGCTACGACCTTCGCCTTAATGTGAACCTGTTGAACGGAGCGGAGCAGCTCAAGACGGCGGGCCGTCACGTGGACGCCTCTCTCTTCTATGCCCTCACCATGACGACCGAGGAAATTCACGAGTTCTTCGACAGGCGGGTGAAGGAGTTGACCGCTGAGCGGGACAGGCTGAACGCCTTCCTCAAGGTGAACGAGTCCCGCATGCCGGGGAGGCGAGCGACCGTTCTCAAGGAAAGGATCAACGCCCTCTCGATGCAGGTGACCAACGCCACGGGCAAGTTGGAGCAAGTTAAGAAGGCCCCTGCCTACACCACCACCTTGCGCTGGCGAAAGGCCGAGAACTTCAAGACCACCAAGCGGGACTGGGAGGGCTTCTGGGCCTTCTATTGGCTTTACCAGGACTACAAAGGCCCCAAGCCGGCGGAAGTGGACCCCAAGAACTACCCCGAGCCGAGCGACGTGGAGAACTTCATCTACGCCGCCTTTGCCTCCGCCAACGCGGTCAACCACCGGGAGAAGGCCATCGAACTGGGAAATGAATACCTCGACAAGAAAGAGTGGACTAATTTCCGCCCTGACGTCACCTTCATCTTGTCCAACGCTTACCGCACCGAAGCCAAGGCTCAGGACGTCATTGCCGAGTCCCTCAAGAACGCCATAGGCTCCGTGCAGGAGAAGCGCAGGGAGGACGCCAAGGCCAAGGCTGAGGAATACTACGATCGCTTCTTCGAGTTGTGCGAAAGTTTCCTAATGGTTTTGCCCGAGCACGAATACGCCCGCGACTTCATCAATATGATGGGAGACGTTTACTTCACCCGTAAGCGATACGACGATCTCCTCCAACGTTTCGCCGGCTATGAAAACGGCGTGATGAATCCCGAAAAGGGCTATGTGAACAACCCTGGGCTCTTTAAGAGTCCCGCCATGCCCGCTGCGCACTACTTCAGCGGACTCGCCTTGCTTGCCATGGGCAAGTTCGAGGAAGCCAAGCCTCTACTCGGGGCCATCGTTGGGGCCAGTGTTTCGGGCTTGCCCGTGAAGGATTTGGACCAGGTCGCGGAGGCAGCGGACGACGCCGCCGGCGCCGACCCTGCCGACGACACCAACCCGGAGGAAGTGCCCGGTGGCTGATTGGCCCTCTTGGTTTGGCGTCCGTTTTGTTACGGGCTACCTCTTTTTCGCTACCCTCTTCTTCTCCGGTTGTGGGGGAGACGGGGAAGAGACCGCAGGCGAAGACGACAAAAAGAAAGAAACCGAAACCTCTTCCGCCAAGAAGCCTCCGCCCGTCGAAGAGTCCCTGCCCGAGCCGGAGGCGCCCAATGTCATCCCTGACCCCAACGGCGTCTACGTGGACACGGGCGACTTGAAGAATGAAAAGCCTGTTTTTGCCGGAGGAGACGGC
>CAXGVD010000062.1:0-9991 GCA_964012695.1 uncultured Opitutia bacterium | reverse complement strand
CTCCTTCTGCGTCCCCTCCATAGCCAACCTCTACCTACGCTGGTGGAAACCCCTCGAACCTGGCAAGAACCGCAAGCCCGGGCAGGACCCCATTCTGGGAGACCACCTCGACGGCTTCCATAACAAGCTAACCGCCCTCGCCGTGGCCAACCCCGGACCAGAAAGAGGAGGAGGCAAGCTCTCTACTCGGGCCGCCGGCTTCGGCGTCGTCCGCATCGACAAGGAAACCCGCGACGTAACCTTCGTCTGCTGGCCCCGAAACGTGAACGTGTCAGACGAGAACGCCAAGCCCTACCCCGGCTGGCCCTACACCTTCAACCAGTTGGACAACTACGCCCGCAAGGCCGTGGCCCACCTCCCCGCCCTGCAAATCAACAAGCCCGACCAAGTGGTGCAGGTAGTAGAGGAGAAGAGCGGGGAGGTCGTCTACACGCTGCGCATCAAGGGCACCGGCTTCCGCCCCAAGGTTTTTGCACCAGGCAAGTACACAGTCAAGGTAGGGGAAGGAGACGCACGCAAAGCCTTCAAGGGCCTCGAAGCCCGCTCGGGCAAGGGGGGCGAGAAACTGAAAGTGGACCTGTAAGCGAGAAGCGTTGAAGGACGGGGAAACCGTCGCAACTAAAAGTTTACCAACTCCTCGCGCATCAACTGGCCATCCTCGTCCCAGAGGCGGCGCCCACGGAATCGTCCGTTGCTCCAATATTCCTCCTCGCGCTTGCGCCCGTCCGGCCACCATCGGCGCTTCACACCCACTATGCGGCCCTTCTCGAACAGGGCGTCCACCGCCAAATAACCGTTCTCATGCCAGCGCAATTGCCTTCCGTGCAGATTTCCGTTGAGGTAGGTGGACTCGAAGGACGGCCTTCCGTCCGCAAACAACTCCCTCACCTTACCCGTGTAAGGCGCCCCCTCCACCTCCCCAATGTAAAGCAAGCCGTCTCCTCCTAACCGCGTTTGGTTCGTCTCCAGCACGGGCAAGTCGCCGGCGGGCCGATGAAAGGCCATCATGATATCCGCCGCCGTTCGGTCGTCCACTTCAACGGGAGTCAAGTCCACAGGCGGAGGCTCCTGAACGGGAAGACGAAACGTATCCGCAGACGCCGGTTTTTGCACGGGTCTCGGATCGGGAACATCCACTACGTCCTCCGTTCCGCAACCCCAAACAAACGCCAAGAGCAAGAAAAGCCCTCCCTTACAATGGTTATTCACATTGGAAAGCATCACCGGACAACCTCCCCCCGGCAACGCGAAAATTCCTTCTTTCCGCGTCTTGCCTTCCCTCGCGCCCGTCCTCTAGCTTGCAGCAATGAAAACCCTCTTCCTCGGACGCCACGCAAAATCCTCTTGGGAAACCGATGTCGACTCGGACTACAATCGCCCACTCAACGACCGAGGCGAACGCAACGCCCCCGAAATGGGCCAGCGGCTCGCCACAAAGTACCCGCCACCCGACCACTTCGCCGCAAGCCCCGCACTCCGAGCCCAAGCCACGGCGGAAATCCTCGCCATGGAGTGGGGCTTCTTTGGCGAAATCGAATGGCGAAGCGATTTCTACGAAAGCACCACCTATCACCTGCTGGACGTCATCCACACCTTCGACGACGCCCACGCCTCCGCCGCCATCGTGGCCCACAACCCCACCATAACCCACCTCGCCAACCTGCTCGGCAACCTACCCATCCCGAACGTGCCCACCTGCGGCATCGTCGTCCTGAAAGGACCTGCTTCATGGAAGGATTTCGAGCCGCGCTCGGCGAACACGCTCGAATTCGATTTTCCGAAAAATAAGCCGAACTAAATCTTTTTCCTCCCGTTCACGCCATGCCCGACGCGCCCAACACCAAAAACTACATCCTCGCGGACTTCGCCTCCCTCCCTCAGACACCCTGCCCCTGCGGAACCTCTCGCCGGGCCTTCATCACCCCGGACAACGCGGTGGCCTCCATGCACCTGGTGGAGATAGCCAAGGACAGCCGAGTCCATTACCACAAAAAAATGACAGAGATTTACTACGTGCTCGAAGGCGAAGGGCATTTCGAACTGGACGGAAAGAACCACGCAGTGAGCCCGGGCAGCGCCGTCCTCATCAAACCGGGTTGCCGCCACCGGGCGGTGGGAAAACTCAAAATCATCAACGTCCCCGTGCCGACCTTCGACGAAGCGGACGAGTGGTTCGACGATTGAACGCTCCCCGATATAGCACCCCAGCTCACGAAAAACCCGGTTTTTCGTTTGCCCGTCCGCCCTTCGAAAGAATAAGTTGACCACCATGCGCTTGAGTAGCTTTTCCACATTCGTCGGGCTCGCTCTCCTCGGAGCGGGTTGCCCTACGATCAAAACGGAGCACCATATCACCTTGGACCACAACATCACGATCCGCATCGAGAAAGAGGTAAACAGCTTCCTCGACGACCTCTACGGTGAGGTGGAAGGTGAAAGTGGCGAAACGCCCGCAATCGAAAACAACCAAACCACGGACTGAGACGATGACTCGCCTTCGATTCTTCCTCCTTCTCGCAAGCACTTTCGCCTGCCTGGGCTCCGCCTTCGGAGACGCCGCACTCATGAGCCGGATGAAGGCCCGCCTCCCCAAGCTGATTGCGGCCAAGGACGCAGGAACTTTGGGAGAAGGCTCAGACGGCTTGACCCACCTGCGTTCTGGAGCGGACGCCAACGCCGGCAAGCTTGTCGCGGCGGAAAACGCGGACCGCAAAGCATTCTTCGCCCTAACGGCCCGCAAGGCAGATGGCTCCGCCACCGCCGTGGCCAAGCAGTGGGCCAAGGCCATGTGGGCTAAGGGCAAAAGCGGCCATTGGTTCCGCGACGCGAAAGGCGCCTGGAGCCAGAAGTGATTCTTCGTTCGACCGCCCCCGCCCGCCCTCTCGCCCTCGCGGCGACTGTCCTTCTCCTCGCCTCAGGGTCCGCTTGTCGTGGTCCGAACACTTTGAGCGACGCCCGAGCCTTCGGCGAACCCGTCCTGTTGCGGGAAGCTCCCCAAGCCCTGCCGGAACACGCGGCGAACGCCCGCATCCGACTCGAACAAGCCCGCCGGGAAGGCGAATTGGCATCCTTTCGACAGGAGTGGCTGACCGCCGAACAACGCTTGAATGAAGCCAAGGCCGCCTTTGCCCGAGCCCTTGAAGTCGAAGCTCGGATGGAAATCGAAATCATCCGCTACAAGCAACTGAATGCCAAGCTCCCCGCTCTTCCCAATGCCCACCCGGCCACCACCTCCGCTCCGACCGAAATCGTCACGCAAGCTCCAAGCGCGTGGGAATACAAGTTGCGGGATTACAAGGCCACCACTGCCGAACGCGAAGCTAAGGTCCGCATCCTCTTGCGGAAAACTCGTCCTTTACGGAAGCGGGCCGCCCAGGAAGGTCTCTTCCCCGCCCCGCCCGAAGTTTCAAACACCGCAACCGTCCCCCCAGCCCATCCTTCGGAGGATTGACGAATCCCTAACGGCTGCGGGAAAAAGCGAAAGAGGGGGAAGCAAGCGGTAAAATACGAAGGTGGAAATACCAGTGAAAGGAAGTAAATCACGCGGTGCGTTCGCCGCGACCCCGTAGCCTCGCCTCTTTCCAAAACCAGAGGACTGCAAAAACAAGCTCTACGCCATGGACGGCCTCGACGACCTGCTAGACCGCATGACGGGACAACCCCTGTTGCTTTGGACGGCGGGCCTCATAGGCCTGTTTCTGCTCGTCGCGATCATCAAGAGGGTTCTTTCCATTATTGTGCTGTGTTCGGCCTTGCTCATGATGTACCTCATTTACGTGACTTACTTCGAGGAACAGTACCCCCTTCCGGAAATCGAGGAACTCGAACCGGAACTTTGGAAACGAACAATTGAAAGCTGGTTCGACTCCAAAGCTCCCGCCGACGCCAACGCCTCCCCCTCCAGGTGACCCGCCCGCCCGCCGACTCATGAAGCTCGCCTGGCCCTTCTACCTTGCCTGGAAGCACCTTTTCCCAACGGGCCGAGGCTTCTCCTTCTTTTCTCTGTTGGCCGTCTTTGGCGTCGCACTGGGGGTGAACGTAATGATCGTCGTGATCGTCTTCATGAAAGGCTTTCAGCATAAGTTCCGGGAAGACGCCATCGCCGTGACGGGCCACGCCCGAGCTTATCCCAACGGCCCCGCCTCCTTTTCGGAAGACGCTTCCTGGCAAAGCACCCTCGCCCGTCTGGAGGCCCTCCCCGAAACCGAATCCGCCGCCCCCGTCCTCACAGACTACGTCCTCCTCTCCGCCCACGACCAGCCCGTCGCCCCCTTGCTCATTGGCTTCGACCCCGAAAGAGCCGACGCCACCCTTCCCCTGCCAGAACTGATTGAGGAAGCCTACCGAGAAGCCTTGCGGAGCGACCTCGACGTCACCCCGCTCCCAAACATGGATGACGTGGTTGACGGCGTCGCCCTCCTCAGCGAACAACTGGCGACCCTTCTCGGCGTCCGCCCCGCCCAAGCCCAACGCGTGATCCCCGAGGAACCCGACGGTAACGCGAACGCCTCTGCCGCTCGCGTCACCATCCGCCGGCTCGATCCCTTCGTCTCTTCCGGCCTCTGGGGCCTCCGCTTCGACGACGCGGAAAGCTACCGTCTCATCGGCCCCGAAGGCGAGCCATGGGAAATCCTTCACCACCTCCGAGACGGCCCCGCCGACAACGGAGAAGGCGTCCCCATCTTTGCTGTCTCCCCTGATGGTCCCCCCTTCGAGGCCAACCAAACCGTCCTCTTCCATGTGAGCGAATCCTCCACCGTACAACTCTACTCTGCCGGCATGTTGCAGAAAGCTGGCGAAGAAGAGCTCCTGCCACCGAGGGAAGCCCGTGTGGGCGGCGTGTTCAAAGTGCCTCCACAGCAAACCACCCTACCCGCCGAAATCGCCTTAGCCCCCCTCTCCTTCGCACAGGAAATTTGCGGCATGGAGGACCAAGTGCACTTCCTCCAAATCCGCTTCGCCCCCGAAACCGTTCGCCGCGACTCCGACCTACTCGCCACCACCAAAAAAGCCGAAAAAGTACTGGGCAAGAACTGGTTCGCCCGCCCATGGATAGCAGAGGCGGACTGGCTCTTCACACTCCTCAAGTTCGAGGAACACCTCATGATTCTCATCATGGTCCCCATCGGACTCGTGGCCGCCTTCGCCATCGCTATCGCCCTAATGACCTCCGTCCTCCGCAAAACCCGGGAAATCGGCCTGCTCACGGCCATGGGGGCCAACCGAACCAGCGTGGGAGCCGTCTTCTGCTTCCAAGGCTTCGTCATCGGCCTCCTCGGCACTCTCGCGGGTTGGTGCATGGCAATCCTCTTCATCCGCTACCGGGAAAACCTCATGAACTTCATCGTTCAGAACGTAGCGGGCGAAGACGGCACTGGCGCCGTCGTCGAGTTCTACGACTTCCACGGCCTCGTTGTCCCCTATCCCTGGCAATCCCCGGAAACTCTCGAAGTTTTTCTCCTCTTCGGCCTCTTCGCAGTAATCATCGCTACCCTCGCCGGCCTCCTTCCTGCTTGGAAAGCCGCCCGCCTCAAACCCGCCGAAGCCCTCCGCAGTGAGTGACCCGACGGACAACCCCAGCCCGGTTCTCGAGGCCCGTAACCTCGTCAAGAGCTTCCCTTACGGCGAAGACCGCATCACCGTACTCAAGGAAGCAAGCCTCACGGCCCTCCCTGGACGCTCACTCAGCATACGCGGAGAATCCGGTTGCGGCAAAACCACCCTCCTTAACGTCCTCTCACGACTCGAAACCGCCGACTCCGGCGAACTCCTCCTCGACGGTGCCTCCCACGACCCCAGCCGCTCCCCAAATCAACAAGACGCCCTTTGGCGGGCCGAATGGCTCGGGGTAGTCTACCAGTCCTACTACCTCATACCCGAACTAAATGCCCTAGAAAACGTCCTCATGGCCGCCCGCCTCGCCGGACGTCTCACGAGTAAAATGAAGGAGCGGGCCCGAGCACTGATGGAACGCATGGGCGTCTCGGGCCGCGAACGCCAACCCGCCCACCGCCTCTCTGGCGGAGAGCGCCAACGTGTCGCCATCGCCCGAGCCCTCCTCACGGAACCCTCCCTCATCCTCGCCGACGAACCCACTGGAAACCTCGACGAAGCCACCGCCACCGAAGTCACCTCGCTCCTCTTCGAAACCTGCGCCGACGAAAACGCCGCCCTCATCCTCGTCACCCACAACCCTGAATTTGCCGACGCCGCCGATCAATCCCTACTCCTTACCGAAGGCGTCCTCTCTCCCGCCTAGCGGAAGGGGCCGGCTGCTAAGCCTCTCGGGCGAAGCGTCTGCGTTGACGAGCAGCCAGTGGAGGAAGTTCGGGCAATTCGGCATTCGGTCCTTCCACGCCGACCAGCTTGGCAGCGGCCGCGCGTAGTTCCCGCCAGCGTTCCCACTCCAAGTCCGGGGCCTTGGCCACTAGGGCAAGGAGGCTTCGCCACTCCAGGCGGATGCGTTCCAAGTCACCCGCCCGGACGTCCTCGTCCAGCCGTTCCCGCTCGGGGCCTTCGAGAAGAAGGGCCTCGGCGGCGCCTTCTCCGTATTCGGGCGGCAAGCCGCCCTTGAGGTAGCCGGGGCAAGTGGCGGAACCGTAGGCCCGGCGGCAGGCATAGGACAGGCGGCGTTCGGCCACGGCAAACGCTCGGAAGCGATGCCCCGCCCGCAGGTTGGCGAGGTCTCGGACGAGTTCGTCCACGGGATATTCCTCGTCCTCCAAGGCGGCGGCCACGGCCAGACCTTCTCCGCGGGAAAAGAAGCTGAAGACGACGCCGCGACGAGTCGGGCGGGCGTCCTCGTCCACTAAACCTAGGTTCAACCATGCTTCGGCGGGCGAGGCCACGGCCAACTGGTCCACATCGTCATCCTCGCGTTCGACGAAGGGGGAGTCGAATTCTCGTCGCCGTAATCGCAAGGGGGGATTCAGTAGGGCATTTCCTCGTGCGTCCCGCCAAGCCAAAACCGTGGCCTCTTCATAACGAAGGCGGGCTCGAAGGGTGCCGTTTCGGTCCACGAATTCGTCCAGACGCCCGCCCGAGGCAAGCGAGGGGAAGAGGGGGCCGAACACCTTTTCCAGTCCCTTGCGTCTCCACGCCTTCTTGGAAAATTTTTTCCGGCGGGCGGCGGTTTCGGAGGCCATCCGCTCGCGCAGACGGCGTCGAAAGGACTTCACCAGCAGGACACGGGCCCCGTCCGACTCCGCGTCAATCACGGCCACGGGCATCTCGCGACCGTACAGGCGAGGTTCGCCGTCAGTATCGAACCGGCACGGCGCGCCCGCGTCCACCTTGGCCAAGGTGTCGAACAAGGAAAGGGCGTGCACCCATTCGCCCTCGGCCAAGACGAGGGCCTCGCCCAGCTTCACCTTGGTTCGCCCTCTTCGCCTTTCCCACTGACCTACGGAGTTCTGCATTTCGATGACTTCGTCGCGGGAAGGGTCGCGCTCGCGTTCGGCCTTGGTAGAGGTGACTTTCCTAGCTTTCACTTTGGAAAGGGATTCCCCGAGCCCCAGCCTGACCCGTTCCTCCGAGAACAAGCCCTTCGCCAAGCGTCGGGCTGCTTGGGCGGGGTCCGCTCCCGTCTCGACGGCGTGGCGCATGACGCCCAGCATGGCGGCCCAGTCCAGAGTGGTGGAGCGCTTGAGGCGAAGGGGGCGGCCGTCGCTTTTGCGAGGCTGCTTGGGGGCCACCACGACGTAGCCTCGGTCATCCAGTCCGCGCCGTCCAGCTCGCCCGAACATTTGGAGGAGTTCGTCGGGACGGAGGAGGCGACGCTCGTCTTCGATTCTGTACTCGCGGTCCGTCACCAGCACGGAGCGCATGGAAAAGTTCACGCCAGCGCCCAGTCCCGTGGTGGCGACCACGGCCTGCAGTTGGCCGGCTTTCGCTAGTGGCTCCACCACGCCCGCCCGGCTTCGGTAGTCCAGTCCGCTGTGGTGGTAGGCCACGCGCCGCTTGAGCAAGCCCGTCAGTTCGCGCCCGGCCACGCGGCGTTGCTCGGGGGTGAGTTCGAGAGGTTCGGCATCGGGCAATTCGGAGGCCAGCTTGCGGGCCAAGTCCTCCGCCGCCGCACGCCTCGGGGCGAATAGCAGGACGGGCCCCATGCCCGCGGACAGAATGCCGTTCACCAAAGAAGGCCAGGCGCCGCGAATAGAATCCCGCTCAGCCGAACGTTTCAAGAGAGCCTCGGCGAAGACCTCGTCCAGAGGCACGGGGCGCCGACTCTCGCTCACAAGTTCCACTTCCCTGCCGCGTCCGGACAACCAGTCCGCCACCTCGACGGGGTTGGCCACGCTTCCGCTCATGAGGAGGAGTTGCGTGGACGGAGGAGCGGCGGCGATGGTGACCTCGTACCCCGGACCGCGTTGGGCATCCCCCACGAGCTGGTACTCGTCAACCACGAAGAGGTCGGGGCCTTCACCCCGCAACATGGCCGCCCGCTGCGTCTCCAAGGTGGCCACCACGACGCGGGCCTCGGGGCGGTGCCGGACATCGCCCGTGGTCAGGCCCACGTCCCACCCGCGCTCACTCCATTCCCTGAACTTGTCGTTGGCCAAGGCCCGGGTGGGCACGGTGTACACCGCCTTGGTGGAACGGCTCGCCTCCACGAACAGTTCGAACACGTAGGTCTTCCCCGCTCCCGTAGGGGCATGGACCACAACATCCCTCCCCGCCCGCAGGCCGGAGAGGGCCCGCCGCTGCCAAGGGTCGGGAATCGTCAGGCTTTCGCCGAAGGTCTCCTTATCCGATTGCATCCTGCTCCACGCTTCGTAAGCCTACTTATTTTTGAACTTCTCGCACCCAAAGGCAAACCGGTTTTACCCGACTACAGCCCTGTGCTCTCCACCTCGGGTAATCCGCCCGCTTCCTCTTTCTTTTCTTTCATGCTGAACATCATCGTGGCCTGCGCGTCGAACCGAGTGATCGGCAGAAACGGTCGGCTTCCCTGGAGCCTGAAGGAGGACTGGGAGTACTTCCTAGAAAAGACGAAGACGGGCGTCCTCGTGATGGGCCGGCGTTGCTTCGAGGAATTCGGGGAACACGCCAAAGGGCGCAAGATCATCGTCCTGAGCCGGAACCCCGTCCTCAGCTTCTCCGATGCCCGCAAGGCAGCCTCCCTCAGCGAAGCCCTGAGCCTTACCGAGCCGAGCCGGGAGGAGGTCTGGATATGCGGCGGGCGACAACCTTACGAGTCGGCCCTGCCGCTAGCCGACCGTCTGTACCTCACTCAAATACACGCGGCTTTCGACGGCGACGTCCGCTTCCCGGACTGGCGCCCGCACTTCCCCCGCGAACTTTCGCGGCGCGAGAGTGAGTCCGACGGGGTCGGCCTTTCCTTTCTCGTCCTCGGCAAGGCTCTTGAGGATACGGCGGACGAATCTTTCGCTCCATACACTCCTCTCCCGCCGAACGCTTGATGACGCAACCGCCCTCGTCAGGGAGCTTGCGCGCTTGCCCATAAACATTAGGATTCCTTCTTTTATTCCCACAACGCGACATGGAAACTTTTCGCTTTCTGAATCACGAGGACGTCGAACAAGTCCGAAGAGAATTCGGCACGCCCACCTATGTCTATGACGAGGCTACCCTCCGGGCCAACGCCAATACACTGAAGGCTTTTCCTAACGCCTTCGGCTTCTTCCCACGCTACGCGATGAAGGCCGCACCGAGCGGAGCCATCCTCCGTCTCTTCAACTTGGAAGGCTTGGGCATAGACGCCAGCTCAGGCTATGAAATCGAACGGGCCATCAGGGTCGGCTACGGCACGGAATCCATTTCCCTCAGCACACAGGAACTGCCGGACAACTTTGCCTCGTGGGTGGAAGAAGGGGTGAAGGTCAACCTTTGTTCCTTGGAGCAAGCGCGTCGGTTCGCCGAAGCTCGCCCGGGGGAAAGCGTGGGCCTGCGCTTCAACCCAGGTCTAGGCTCGGGTGGCACCAACCGCACCAACGTGGGCGGCCCCGCCAGCAGTTTCGGAATTTGGAAG
>CAXGVD010000061.1:0-10094 GCA_964012695.1 uncultured Opitutia bacterium | reverse complement strand
CGAGGAGCGCCTCGTCGCCGCTCTTCGGGTCGCCTCCTCCCTGCCCAAGAAGCCTAAGGCCCTCATCGTGGCAGACGAGGAGGTCCCCCTTAAGCACGTCACCAAGATCGTGGATCTTTGCCGCGATAACGGGATCGAAGACTTCCGCCTTCAATCCCGCTGATCCACCGACAAGGTTTCGCGGTTGATCAAGGGGTGGGCGTCGGTTTTCCTGCCACTTAATGAAGGTATTTCGTGCAGTTGTCTCTGCGTTCCTGCTTGCCGTTTTTACTTCCGGAGCCGCTACGCGCGTGCTCATCATTGACGGTCGCAATAACCACGACTGGCGTATCACCACCGACGCCCTGCGGGCTACCTTGCAAGCGACGGGGCGTTTCGAGGTTTCGGTCTCGACCGCACCCGATTCTACCGTTCCGCCGGCGCCGAGGGCCCCCAAGTCGGAGGGGCCCGCGTTGAAGACTCTTTATGACAAGGCCCTCGTTACATACTCCGAGCTTACCAAAACCGCCAAGGCGGCCTCTGCTGAGGCTTTCGACAAATGGCTACCGAACTACGCGGCCCACGACGTAGTCCTGCTCAACTATAACGGGCAAAACTGGCCCGAGGCAGCTCGGGAAGGTTTTGTGGAATTCGTTCGCTCCGGCGGGGGCGTCCTTCTCGTGCATGGGGCAAACAACGCCTTCTACAACTGGGATGCCTTCAACGACATGATCGGGCTGGGTTGGCGCAAGGCGAACTACGGAAAGGCCGTCAAAATCAACCCTGACACGGACGAAACCTTCGTGGACGAAACTGCTGGAAACTCTGGCCACGGCTCCAAGCACCCGTTCCTCGTCACCGCACGACGCCCGGAGCATCCCGTCATGCGGGGTCTGCCGCTGGTATGGATGCATGCCAAGGACGAGCTGTACCACCACATGCGTGGCCCCGCCAAGAACCTGACCGTCCTCTCTTCCGCGTGGTCCGACCCCAAGCAGCGAGGCACGGGCATGCACGAGCCCGTCACTTGGGAAACGCGCTACGGCGAGGGACGCGTCATCGTAACCTCCTTGGGTCACTGCTACAAAGGTGAGAAGTTCTGGGACGCCCTCCACTGCGTCGGCTTCCAGACCATCGTGGCCCGTAGTTGTGAATACCTCGCCACGGGCAAGGTCACGATTCCCGTCCCCAAGCAGTTTCCCGGAACGAAAGAACCGTCCGTCCTCACGCCTAGTGACGTCATTTGGCGGGCCGACGGTCCCGCCCTCCTCCCAAAAGCCGAAGTGTGGACGAGGGCTCGGTCCAAGAAGGCCAAGAACCCCTATGTCATGCTGACTCCCGAGGAGGAGAGGGCCACCTTCCGATTGGCGCCCGGCTACGTGGCCGAACTCGTCGCAGCCGAACCGCAGGTACAGGAACCCGTCCTCACTGTCTTCGACGGCAACGGAGTAATGTATGTCGCCGAAATGCTCAGCTACATGCAAAACGTTTCCGGCGAGGGCACTAAGACCATGGCCAACGGTCGGATCAAACGCCTCGAAGATACAGACGGCGACGGCCGTATGGACAAGGTCACCACCTACGTCGACGGTCTCAACCTGCCCCGCATGATTCTCCCGCTCGACGATCGCATTCTTGTCCGCGAGACAGACACCATGGACGTTGTCGCCTACCGCGATGGCGACGGCGATGGCGTCGCCGACGAGTCCAAGATCGTTTACAAGCGTGGTCCCTACAGTCGCAACGCTCCGAATACCTCCGTCGAGCATCAGGACTCCGGCCTCGTCTGGAACCTCGACAATAACATATACGTCTCCTACAACATGGAACGCTACCGTTTCACCGACGGACGCTGGAAGGTGGAGAGGCAACGCGGTCATTGGACCCAATGGGGCCTCACCCATAATGATTCCGGCGACCTGCACTGGTCGCAGAACTCCGACCCCGTGGCAGCCCCCCACCTCCATGCCAAATACTGGGCCAATGCTCGTCGGCTCGCCGGGAAGGAAATCCACGGCGTCCCCATCGAAATGGGGAAACCTTACCAAGCAGACTTCATGAAGGTCAAAAGCCTCTGCCTGCTAAATGACCGAGGCGGTACCGCACCCGAAATTCGAGGCTTTACCTCCGCCTGCGGCCAAACCCTATTTCGCGGACACGCCCTACCGTGGGATGACTACGGCGACTACTTCTTCTGCGACCCCACCATTCACGTCCTCCGCCGGGCCAACGTCATCAAGAGGAGCGGCCTCGATTTCTTCGAAAAAGCCGAATCGGGCAACGAAGAATTTCTGCTTTCCTCGGACGTCAACTGCCGCTTCGTAAACACCGCCACCGCCCCGGACGGCACCCTCTACGTCACCGACATGTACCGAGGCATCATTCAGGACGCCCCCTGGCTCTCCCCAGGCCCACGCAAGGCAATCGTCGCCGCCGGCCTCGACAAAAACATCCGTCACGGACGCATCTGGCGGATCCGCCACACCGACCATTCGCCTGGTCCCCGCCCCCGAATGCTGGAGGAGAGCACAGTGGAACTCACCCGTCACCTAGGTCACGACAACGGTTGGTGGCGCGACACCGCCCAGAAGCTCATCATCCTGCGCCCCGACCGGGAAAGCGTCGTTCCTTTGCTTCGAGATATGGTTCGGTTCAACCAAAACCCTCTTTCTCGACTGCACGCCCTTTGGACGCTGGAGGGCGTCGACGCGCTCGACCACCCCTTCGTTGAGCAATGCTATGCCGACGGCGACCCCAAGGTTCGTCGTGCCGCCATTCAGATCGCCGAACGCTGGGTCGACGATCCCGCCGTCGTCGAAGGCCTCGGCGCCCTCGCCGACGAAGGAAACGGCGCAGTGGCTCGGCAACTCGTCCTCACCCTAGGCATGAGCGAAGGTTTAAGCCGGCCCGCCGCCGAGGCCCTCATCCAGAAAGTCGCCCGCCGCCACCTTGCCGATCGAGGAATGATTCTCGCCGTCGCCGTCGCTCTCTGGGGCGGAAAGGACCTCCCGCTTGTCCGCGACCTCGACGCAGGCAAAGGGATCAACTCCGCCCTCGCCACTCAGTGGAGACAAGCCATCGGCAACTGGAATCGAGGCATCGACTACCCCAAGGATATGGACTCGGGACACAAACGTCTGGTCCGAGACGGCGAGGTCCTCTACTACCGTGCCTGCATCACCTGTCACGGCACCGCCGGAAAGGGCGTCGGCGTCCCTGGTACGGATCTCCGGCTCGCGCCCCCCCTCGCCGACTCCCCCCGACTCGGAGAGGACCCTGCCCAACTCGTCCCCGTACTGCTTCACGGCCTAACAGGCCCTCTCGACGGCCAAACTTACCAACCCGGCTTCATGGCTCCCGCCTCTGCCCTAGGCCTCCGTAAGGACCGCGAGCAGGCAGCCGTCCTCAGCTACCTTAGTTACCTCTGGGGTAACGGTGAACCAATCACTGAAAAACAAATTGCGGAAACCAGAGCCGCTACCAAAACCCGCAAAGAACCCTGGACTCAGGCGGAACTGGAGCAGCAAGTCCGAGGTTCCGATAATTGAACCGAGTGCAATTGATGAAAGCCTTTTATCCGAATACCTTTGCCCTGTTACTTACCGCCGTCTCGGCTTCGGCGACTAAATTTTCGACTGAGCAACCTTCACCTCAGGCCATGGCGGAGGAGTTGGGAATCCGGCTTCCGCGCTTGCCGTGGCACCTCGTGGACCTGTGGTGGCAATTCGAGGAGGAGACTCACGACTTTGAGAAGTTGGAGGTCGACGTTACCATCGACCGCAACGTCTCCGCCGACTACAACCTGTACGTCTCGCCTGTGGGAATCGCCAAAATCAACGGACTGCAGTTCTACGGCGGACTCCAGACAAACGTGAATGGCTGGGTGAACAAGAAGAGCCGGACGCGCGTACACCCGGGCCCCGGTGGAATTTTCTCAAGATGGTCTCACGACCTAAAGGAACCTATCGGCCTCTCCCATGTTCGCATGGCCGAGGGCGGGCTCTGCGAAAGTGCTGGCTACGAGGGCCAGTTCTGCAGCGTGCGGCGCCCCTTTTCATGGGGTGCAGGAACATACACTTATTCTATTGTGAAGGGTAAGTCGGAAACCCTCGAAGGCAAACCTCATACATGGTTCCTCTGCATGGTGCGTTCGCATGAGACCGGGGTCGAGACCTATGTCGGGAGCCTCCGCTTCGAGGGCAAATCCTTCACCTTCTGGAACCGCAACGCCGCCTTCGTGGAAGTCTACGCCACGAGCAAGATCCCCCGCTCGGGCATCCCCAAGGTGAAGGTGACCTTCGGCTACCCACGCCTCAACGGCAAGCAGCCCAAGCTCCGCCACGCCCACGCCTACTTCGATTCAAACGGCAGCCCCCAGTGCACCAAGTCCCGCCCCGCCGAACGAGCAATCGAGGTGGAGGTCGGCCCCATGTTCCGACCCAAGAAAACCGGCGTGATTTGGCAGCGTCTACTTCTAGGAAACTGAAGGCAAGGCATCGAGTTGTGGGAACATTGAAAATACTAGCTTTTGCATTTAGGCCAATGCCTAGTGGTATTCTTTTCCGTAAAATGACAGCATTAAGTATGATGTTCTCCTTCGGTGAACACGCGGCCGCTCCAAATGCACTTTCGGTGGGCTCCGCAGTCGGGGAGAGGAAAGGCTTCTGAGTCCTCATCGCCGTGAGGTAGCAGGATTACTACGGTTTTCGCAACCTTTCCCGCTCCGAACGAAAAGGTTTATGGGGGAACTTCTTTCAAGTGGAAGAGCGCACTCCGGCTGCCTACTTCAACTCCGCTAGCTTAATGGTGACCTTTCTCGGGTTTTCGCCTTGCTTGTCCGCAACCCGGAGGCGGAGTTCATCGCCTGGGCGTTTGCTCCGCACCATCTTTAGGAAGGGCTCGATACGTTCGTACTTCTTTCCATCGACCTCGAGAAGAATTTCCTCGTCCTTGAGCCCTGCCTTGGCAGCGCTTCCTTCCTTGCGGACCTGCCGAAGAACGAGGCCATGCAAATTGGGCGGGACTTTAGCCAGGTATTCGGGAGACTGCCCCCACAGTTCCTCCACCGCACCGTCGAGGGTGGCCGTTGTCACCGTCTTGCGCTTCAACGCGAACTCCCGCACACGTGCGACGGGGATAGCGGATGAGACTCCTTGGTGTTTCTCGCCGAAGGCCACCGAAGCTACCTGAACGCCGATGATTTCTCCCTTTCCGTTTAACCAAGGTCCACCAGATGAACCGCCCGCCCCGATGCCCGCAATTGCGTAGGTCTCGGTGAAGGCCCCGTCATACCACTCGTATCGGGAGGAGCGCCCCGCCACCGAACCGTTAAGCAGAAGACGGTGCCGAAAGACGGGAGAGCCGAAAAGGTAAACGCGTGTACCCTCCGGCGGTATGGACTTGGCAAAAGCTAGTGCAGGGTAGGGGGCTGCCCGTTTCGGCAGGGCGAGCAGGGCCAGGTCGAGGGATCGGTCCGTGGCTAAAAGCTTGAGCGGCAGGCGCCCCGCCGTCGCGGTGAGCGCCTCGTACCTTTTGCTCGACTTCCGGATGACGTGGCAGGCCGTCAGTACGAGACCCTCCGTAGACACAATGGCCCCCGACCCGTCTAAGCGCCCACCCACAAGTACCTCCACGCAAGCTGGCGACACTTTTTCGTAAAGTCCTTGCGGCTTCGGCTTTTTACCCGACCCGACCGTGGTCGCTAGCGAGGCCACGAGAGCGACAATTGTTCGGCAATTCAACTTCATGAGAGAAAATACTTTCTTAATCACCATTAGGCAGCACCGGCGATAAATTCTTTTCGACTATCCCAATTCGGACTAAAAGTGAGGGCATGAAGATCCGTACGCCTTTACTTGCCGCGCTTGCCGAAGTTGACCTCTTCAGGAAGCTCTTTCTTTCAGCACACGATTGAATACATGGACAGCACGGCATTGGTTTGGGCGGAAGTCATCGTGTGGTGGTTGGTGTGCGCGGACGCCGTCGGTTACAACCTCGTGGCCTGGTTCGCTCGAAATTGGTACGAGCAGAAGTTCGGCCGCTGCGCCCGCCTCTTTCCCGCGACAAAGCTCTTCGGTGTCCTCTACCTCGGTTTGGTATCTTGGCTTGGAGTCGCTCTCTGGCGTTCGGGAGCGCCGTTGTTCGGGCATTGAAGAAGTTTCCACGCGAAGAAGGTTGACTCGCTTCGCATCTTCACGAGAAGGTAGCTCTCTAACATCCTTTAAGTGCGTACTGAAACTTTTAAAGAACCATGTCCCTCACCTACAGAAAAGCCAAAGAAATCCTTTCCCGCCAAGAGGAGGCCCGGGAGGTCATTAACAGCTACCGAGGGATCGAGACTCTCGGCGAGCGTCTACAACTCCGAGGCAATCCCGAATTGATTCTCAAGCTATTCGAGATAGAAGAGGACGACTCGCTCACTCAAATCTTAAGCCACCTCAAGGCTCTTTATCCAGCGGAGTGGGACGCTGCCCAAGGTGCCAAAGCTCCAGAGGTGCCCGGCGAATTGGAGAGGGAGGAAGAAGAAGCCACTACGCCTGCTCCTGCCCCCGTAGAAGCTCCCCCACTTCCCGCTGAGGCGGCTGCGGCCTGAGCTTCTCGAAAAGCTTTCGTGCTTGCGGATTGCTCCTGCGGGCGTTAGGTTTTAAATCCCTTTTAACGCCTCAACAATAGGGATATCTTCTATTGGTCTTAACTGACAGTTCCCGAAACGATATGAAGAAAAACACCATCGTCTGCATCCTTGCCGTTGGCCTGTACGGCCTCGGCCTTAACGCCGCTCCCGACTTCAAGAAGGACGTCCTGCCAATAATTCAGGAACGCTGCATCGAGTGCCATGGCGAGCCCTATCTCAAGCGTGGACGTCTCCGCAAGCCCAAGGGAGATTATCGCATGGACTCACGCGAACATGCCATCAAGGCTGGAGATTCAGAAGTTGCTGGAATTGTCCCAGGCAAACCAGATGCAAGCGAAGTCATCAAACGAGTCGTTTTACCAGAGGATCACGATGACATCATGCCTCCCAAGGGCGACCCTCTAACGGCTGAGCAGATCAAAGTCCTCAAGGACTGGATTGCCGCAGGCGCTCCGTGGACTGCGGGCGTCGTCATCAAGCGTCCTCCCGAAGGCTGAGGTAACGATTATTTCCTCCGGAGGTTCGTTTCTCGTAACTTAACTCCAGGGGGGAAAGACGGACTCCGCCTGACCTTTGTGGTCGGCGGAGTCCGTTGCTTTGGGGCGGGCCAACAAAGACTTGCCTTTTCCTTGGGTTGCGTGAAATTTGTCTGCTAATGAACATCGCTGACTCCCATCGACCCGCTTCCTCGCTCTCTGGAAGCATCCTTCTCTCTCACCCATCCCTCACCGACCCTAGCTTCTCCAAAACCGTCGTCTTTCTATCCGCCCATTCGGAGGCTCAGGGCACCTTGGGAGTAATACTGAATCGTCCCTTGGGTCAAAAGTTGTCGGATCTAGACGCTTCATATCTGGGGAAAAGCCTCGGCCAGACGCCCGTTTATGAAGGCGGGCCCGTGGAAAAGGAAAAACTCATCGTAGCCGCATGGGAGTGGCTGGAGTCACCCAAGTCCTTCAAGCTTTATTTCGGTATAGACGTCGGTAAAGCCGAGCAATTGAGTCAAGATAATCCCGATGCGCGTCTAGCCTGCTTCGTAGGTCACTCCGGATGGTCGCCTGGCCAACTGGAGGGCGAGTTGAAGGAAAATGCATGGGTCGTCTCCAGCCTTGATAAGGACTTGTTCTCCAAGCTGGAGGGAAAGCAATCCGTGTGGAAGTCCGCCATCGGGTCAGTCAGCGACGAACTTCGCTTCCTCGCTAATGCTCCAGATGATCCATGCCTGAACTAAGTTCATTTTTTCGGCACCCAGCAGGGGCAAATCAAAGATGTTTCTCTCGTTTGCATAAAAACCTTTCAATTTGCATCGCGAAAAAGGCTTGGCATCCCGACTGCTACTTTCCTTAATTGGTTCCTTGCGAACCCCGGGTCTCCCAGCCGTTCGACCGGACGGGTGACGCTTCGATTCGATACAACAACCTAAATCAACCCAATTGTCGAAAGCGCGGTACTCTTCTGAGCCTCGCTTCACTAACAATAGCAGAACATGAGCAAGCATAAGCTGGAATACATTTGGCTCGACGGCTACAAGCCGACTCAGAGCCTGCGCAGTAAAACGATGATCGTCGAGAACTTCAGCGGCAAGCTGGAGGACGCCAAGCAATGGTCCTTCGACGGTTCCTCCACCGAGCAAGCCTCGGGTGACGATTCGGACTGCCTCCTGCAGCCCGTCGCCGTCTATCCAGACCCCGACCGCTTTGGCGGCAATGGTTGGCTAGTAATGACGGAGGTCCTTAATGGTGACGGAACGCCTCACGAATCTAATGGTCGTGCCACAATCGAAGAAGACGATGATGACTTCTGGTTCGGTTTCGAGCAGGAGTATACCTTGATCGACCCCGATACCAATCTACCTCTCGGGTTCCCCAAGAACGGCTTCCCCGGTCCGCAGGGTCCTTATTACACTTCGGTCGGCGCTGCCAATACCTTCGGGCGCGACTTGATCGACGAACATCTCCATATTTGCCTCGAAGCTGGACTCAACGTTGAAGGTATCAACGCCGAGGTCATGATGGGGCAGTGGGAGTTCCAGATCTTCGCAAAAGGCGCAGCCCGCGCAGGTGACGAAATCTGGCTGGGTCGCTACCTTCTCGAGCGTACCGCCGAAAAGTACGGTATCGTCATCGATTGGCACCCCAAGCCCATCAAAGGAGACTGGAACGGCTCCGGTATGCACGCCAACTTCTCCAACGGTGCCATGCGCGATCAAGGCGGCGAAGATCTCTTCAAGAAAATTTGCGATACCTTCGGCGATAACATTGGCCGCCACATCAGCGTGTACGGAGCGGAGAACGACCAACGCCTCACCGGCCTCCACGAAACCCAGTCCATCGACAAGTTCTCCTATGGAGTTTCCGATCGTGGCGCTTCCATTCGCATCCCGGTGGCCACCATTCAGGACGGCTGGAAGGGACGCCTCGAGGACCGTCGTCCTGCCTCCAACGGCGACCCTTACAAAATCGCCTCCGCCATCATCAAGACAACTAATGAAGCCCTTGCTTCCTAAGCGGAGGCAAGTCGAATAAACCGACTTTCCTCGAAGGCCGGCGGCACAAGGCCGCCGGCCTTCTTCTTTCTGGGGAAGCGCTCAGCCTTTTTGCATTTGCCCGCAGGCAGGCTTTCCTGTTCAGAGTCAGGCATGAATCGAACTTTCTTCGCCCTGTCTTCTCTCCTGCTCGCTTTCGCCGTCCTCCCCGCCTTGGCGGAAAAGGAAAAGTCTCCACCCAACGTCGTCGTCATCTTCATGGACGACATGGGATACGCCGACATCGGTGCTTTCGGGGCCAAGGACTATCCCACGCCTCACCTCGACAGGATGGCCGAGGAAGGCCGCAAGTTCACGGACTTCTACGTCACCCAAGCCGTTTGCTCCGCCTCTCGTGCGGGGCTCCTTACCGGTTGCTACAACGTCCGCGTCGGCATCTTGGGGGCCCTCGGCCCCAAATCAGGGCATGGGCTCCACGAGGAAGAGACGACGATCGCCGAAATCTGCAAGAGTCAAGGCTATGCAACCGCATGCTACGGCAAGTGGCATCTAGGCCACCACAAAAAGTTCCTGCCCATGCAACACGGCTTCGACGACTATTTCGGACTCCCTTACTCGAACGACATGTGGCCCTACCACCCCGGCGTCCTGCACCTGCCGATGAAGGAACGCCTCAAGCGCTGGCCCCACCTTCCTCTGGTCGACGGCAACGAAATCGTCAATCCACGCGTGTCCGGCAAGGACCAGGAACTACTCACCACCGAATACACCGAGCGAGCCGTCTCCTTCATAGAGAAGAACAAGGACAAGCCCTTCTTCGTGTACCTCCCGCACAGCATGGTCCACGTACCCCTCTATGTCTCGGACAAGTTCAAGGGAAAGAGCGGGGCGGGCCTCTTCGGGGACGTAATGATGGAAGTGGACTGGTCCGTGGGTCACATTCTGGAGACCCTCCGCAAGAACGACCTCGCCAAGAACACTCTCGTCCTCTTCACCTCC
>CAXGVD010000060.1:0-10121 GCA_964012695.1 uncultured Opitutia bacterium | reverse complement strand
CGTCCCATCCCCTCGGCGCAGCCTCCGTTGTCGGCGAGGAAGAGGACGAGGGTATCGTCGAATTGTTTGGTTTCCTTGAGGGCGGCGAGGATGTCGCCTACGCCTTGGTCGAGCCTGTCCACCATGGCGGCGTATACCTCCATGTTGCGAAGGTCCCATTCCTTGTCGGGAGCGTCCTCCCACTTGGGGGCCTTGGTGTCGCGGGGCGTCATTTTCCAGTCCTTGTCCACCAACCCCATCTTCAGTTGGCGCTTGTGGCGCGCTTTTCGCATGGCGTCCCAACCCTTGTCGTACTTGCCCTTGTATTTGTCGATGTCCGCAGGCAGCGCGTGCATGGGCCAGTGGGGCGCCGTGTGGGCCACGTAGAGGAAGAAGGGTTGGTCTCCCTTGTGGTCGCGGACGTAGCGGGCGGCGTGGTCGTTGATGGCGTCTGTGTAATAGAAGGTTTCGGGTTGGTATTCCTTGTCGGCGTAGGGCGAAATGTGGGTGTTTTCCCGGGTGAGTGAGTTGGGGTCGAAGAAGGAGCCGGCTCCATGGATTGTGCCGTAGAAGCGATCGAAACCGCGTTGGCGGGGCCAGTTGTGCTGGGATGAGCCAGGGTGAATCTTAGGGGTGACATGCCACTTACCCGCCATGTATGTGGAGTAACCTGCAGTCTTCATCACCTCGGCGATGGTGCGCACGTTCTTGCCAAGGTCGCCCTTGTAGCCGGGGAGTTTCTGGTCGCTCATCATCCAGCCGATGCCCGCCTGATGGGCGTAGGTTCCTGTTAGCAGGGTGGCTCGGGTGGGACAGCACCGGCCCGTGTTGTAGAACTGGGTGAAGCGCACCCCATCGTCGGCCAGCCCGTCCAGGTTGGGCGTCTCGATTTCCCCGCCGTAGCAACCGATGTCGGACCAACCCATGTCGTCCGCCATGATGAGGATGACGTTGGGCCGGTCGTCGGCGTGAAGCGAAATTGCTGTCGCGAGGCAGATGAAGAGGGAGAGAAGAGTACGCATGATTGCTTAAGGTTCGGATTGAAGAAGGGAGAATGGAGCGTGTTCCTGAACGGGATTTTCCTTGCTCGCGTCAAAGAGAGCCTGTTTACTAATGGGCTTTCCTACCCCGTTACGGCGCGGTCGCCAAGTGGTAAGGCCGAGGACTGCAAATCCTCTATCACCGGTTCGATTCCGGTCCGCGCCTCCATCCGTCCTCGGATGAATTGCGGCGGAATTTGACGAAGGGCCTTTACTTATTGGGCAGGGATTTCTCGATGGCGGTGGTGATTTTTTGGGAGTCCGGCTTTTCCCGGGGCTCGAAGCGGGCGAGGGGGGAGCCATCTGGAGCGATTAGAAATTTGCCGAAGTTCCATTTTACGTTGCCGGGAAAGGCACCTTCCTTGCCCGTGAGGCGGGCGTAGAGTTCGTGTTGCTCGGGACCGGCCTTGACGACGAGTTTGTCGAACATGGGGAAGGTGACGTCGAAGCGCGTGGAGCAGAAGGCCTTGATTTCTTCGTTAGTGCCTGGTTCCTGTCGCCCGAAGTCGTTACAGGGGAAGCCGAGCACTGCGAAGCCCTTGTCCTTGTACTTGCGGTGCAGGGCTTCCAGTCCCTTGTACTGTGGGGTGAGGCCGCATCTGGAGGCTACGTTCACGAGGAGGAGCACTTTGCCCTCGTAGGCCCCGAGACTGGTTTTCTTGCCGTCTATGGTGACGATGGTGACGTCGTGCAGGCTTTTGGATGATGCTGGCTTTGCGTCCTTGGGAGCGGCGAGGGCTTCGGAAACGCAGCCGAAGATAAACGTCAAAGCGGTTAGTAGTGTCTTGAACATAACGGTTACGCAGTTGGGTGTGGTTTTTGGTGAAAAGGTTAGTTGGTAAGCGGAACGCGCTTCGGGCGCGTAGGCAAGCCGGAAGCGGCGAATTTTCGATATTCTAGTGGAGGACTTTGAGGCTTGCCGAGCTGTGAGTAACTTTTTAATAAGTCATGTTTTTAATTGGAAAAATCTAGGCGGGAATTCGGATGGGACCGACTCTCGAGAAGTTGTTAATGCGTTCGAGCAATCGGGCCGGCGATTGCGTGGCTTTGGCTCTCGGTTGGGTGGCGTTTTGCGACGACAGTTTCACCGGCCGGGAGGAGGCGGCGCTCCGCGAGGTGATCGCTCAGTCGCGCGGGGAGGACCGCGCCGAGGAGTTGTTGTGGTTGGCCCAGCGGGGGCATGCGGACGATTTGGCGCTGGCCTGCGAGTTGTTGAAGGAGTCTCTGGACGAGGACAACCGACGCGTGTTTCTCCGCATGGCTATAGGCTTGGCCATGCTGGACGGTTACTTGGCGGTGAGCGAAAACCACACCCTGCGCTTTTTTTCTGATTTGTTCGAAGTACCCCCCAGGGAATTCCGTAAGATGTTTCGGGACATGACGCAGGGTTCCTTCTTCTTGCCTGGAGACCCTAGTTCCGGCCCCTGGTGGGAAAGGGTGGAGAGTCGCCGACGGGCGAGCACTGGTGGAGAAGGGAAGGGAAGGCGGGCGACTCGTTCGGAAGCCAACGCTATGAGTCGGCAGAAGGCGCTGAGCATTTTGGGTCTGGAGGATTCCGACGACGAGGCCGCCCTCCGCAAGAAGTTCCGCAAGATGGCTCACGTCCATCATCCCGACAAGTTCCAGACGATGGGGGACGAGGCGGTGGAGCAGGCTGCTAGGGTCTTTGCAAGGATTCGCGAGGCCTATCAGTTTTTGAGCGCGGGATGAAGGACCTGTACGCCAGAGCGGGACTCGACCCGGAAGAGTTCGACCCCGAGGTAGTCTGGGAAAAGGTGAAGGGGGTTCGCGACGGTCGGGATCGCCGAGACGCCGAGATCGTTTTGCTCAGTCCGCATCGACGCGAGGTGTACGATCGCAATCACCTCCTCTTGAGAAAAGTGGGGTGCCTGCGTGCCAAGCTGGGCGTGTATCCGAGCCGCTTGTGGAAGGAAACCTCCTGCGGAGATTTCGAGCGCGGCGACTTGGGGGAAATATCGCGTTTTGGAGCGGTCATGCGCAGTTGGAGCCAGCGTGATCTCCTTGGCGACTGGAAGCGTGCCGTTCGGCGTTTCGTGGAGAAAAAGAGAAAAGGCGCGGAGGCTTTCGAGCCACCGTTTCAACTTAAGCGACGGGGGTGGGTTCTTGTGGGCGTCTTGGGTGTCGCCTTGGTGACGGCCAACCTGCTGACCCTGCCGCAGGTGTCGGAGGCGGAGTCTCCGGAGCGTGTTGCCGGTATGCCCGAAAACGGTTTGGGCTTCGCCTATTTCGACCCGAGCGCCGCCGCTTCGAAAATCGTGGTGAGCGCTTCACCCGACGGCCTTCACTACTGGCTCAAGCTGGAGAGTGCGAAAGAACGCGAGTTAGTGTACGAAACCTTTCTCATGAGCGGAGAAAGCGTTTCCATACCTCTTCCCGCCGGAAATTACCGGATAAAGGTGGCATCCGGGGAACACTGGTTGAGCGCCCGCGAACTCTTTGGCGAGGACACCCAGTACGTTCTTCTGGGCGGAGTCTTTTCAGCAAGGGAGAAGGGCGTGTACGAATCCATAGACCTGCGCCGTCGCTCCGGAGGCAACCTTCGCCTGCGGAAAATTACGGGAAACGAATTCTAGCTACACCGGCCATCTCGGCTTGAGGCTATGATTCCGGCGCCTGGGGGTTTGCTCACTGCAGGCTTTAGACTTACAATTAGTTGAGAGAATCCCTTTTCGGTTGCCTCTTGCGGGGGCCTCGTCCTTTTTCTATGACTCGTCTCGCTGCGGCGGTTCGCCGCGAGACTAGTTCCCTGAACGTCAGCTTTCGCGTCCCGCAAGGAGGCGCTCCCCGTCGATAAGGTCATGAGCGAGGAAAGCAAGTCGGAGGCGTCTCCCGTCGCGGAGGGTGTCCATCGTTTCGAGTCCGAGGAGTCGGGAGTGGATCCCGAACTTGCGGCTCGCTTGGTCGCGGCCCTGGAAGGGCAAACGGAGGAAGCCGTGCGGGCCTGCGTGGCCGACGCTCACCACGCGGACCTTGCGGACTTGGTGGGTTTGCTTCCCCGCTCACAGCGTCTTCGCTTCCTTCGTATCCTTCGGAAGGGTCTGGATCCGGACCTGCTCATCGAGCTGGACGAACCGCTCCGTCGGGAAATGGCGGAGGTGCTCTCGCCAAAGGAAATGGCGGAGGCGATCGCCGAGATGGAGTCGGACGAGGCCGTGCAGTTTCTGGAGGACCTCGGACGGAAGGAAGTCTCCGACGTGCTCCGGGAGGTTCCGGCGGAGGAACGCGAGGACATCGAGCGCGGCTTGAGCTATCCCGAGGATTCCGCTGGCCGCCGAATGCAGACGGAGGTGGTGACGGTGGGCACGGACTGGTCCGTGGGCCGAATCATTGACTTCCTGCGGGACGAGGACGATTTGCCCGAAGAGTTCTTCGACGTCTTCGTGATCGACGAGAATCGCCGCCCCGTCGGGGTCATTTCCTTGTCGCGCATTCTTCGTTCGCCCCGGCGCACTCCCATAAAGGAAATCGTGGACGAGACGCAGGTCATCGTGCCCGCGGATATGGAGCAGGAGGAAGTGGCTCTTCAGTTCGAGAAGTACGACCTCAGTTCCGCCGCCGTGGTGGATGCGGAGGGGAAGCTGCTCGGCATGATTACGGTGGACGACGTGATGGAAGTGGCCCGGGAGGAGTTTGAGGAGGACGTGCTTCGTCTCGGTGGGGTGGGGGAGGAAGCCCTCAGCGACGATGTCCTCACCATCGCCCGCAAGCGTTTCGCCTGGTTGCTCGTGAACTTGGGTACCGCCGTGCTTGCCTCCCTCGTCATCGGCTTGTTCGGCGCCACCTTGGAGCAGAAGGTGGCACTCGCCATTCTCATGCCCATCGTAGCCTCCATGGGGGGGAACGCGGGCACCCAGACGCTTACCGTCACGGTGCGGGCTCTCGCCACCAAGGAGCTGACCGCCTTCAACGCCCTTCGAGCCGTGCGCAAGGAATTGATCGTGGGCGCCCTGAACGGTTTGCTCTTCGCCTTGTTGGCGGGAGGCGCGGTCGCCTTGTGGTTCGAGGACCACCTTCTGGCCGGGGTGATAGGGGCCGCTATGATCATCAATATGGTGGTGGCGGGGGTGGCGGGCGCCTTGCTTCCCTTGGGTTTCGATCGGGCGGGCATGGATCCCGCCGTAGCTTCCGGTGTGTTCGTCACCACCGTCACGGACGTCGTCGGTTTCTTCGCCTTTCTTGGATTGGCTTCCTTCGTATTCTGAAACGTTTTCATGTCTCGCGTACTCGTCACCGGCTCCACCGGCTGCATCGGTTCCGCAGCTGTCGATTGGCTTCTGGCCGACGGGGCGGAGGAAGTGATTGGTCTCAACAGAAACTTGCCTGCCGAAGAGCCGACGGACTCCCGACTGCGCTTCTTGAGGGGAGACGTTTCCGATGAGGAGGGCCTGCGCGCCGCTCTTCGAGAAATGCAACCCACTCATGTCCTTCACCTCGCTGCCCTTCAGACTCCCGACTGCCGGGACTACCCCATGCGGGGTTTGGAGGTGAACCTGGTGGGGACAGCCAACCTGTTCAAGGCTTGTGCCGAGGAGCTGAAAACGCCGCTCGAACGCTTCGTTTTCGCCAGTTCCGGGGCGGTTTACGGACCGCGTTCACTTTACGGTGCGGAAGGCGTCCTACCCGAAGATCCATACCAACCATTCAACCTTTACGGTTTCTGGAAAATTGCCGGGGAAGGCATGGCCCAAGCCTTTCACCAAGCCACGGGATCCTCCACCGTTTCCCTCCGCCTCGCCACCACCTACGGCCCCGGACGGGACAGGGGCTATACAGCGGCGGGCACGCGGGCCTTGAAGTCCGTGGCCTTGGGAGTTTCTTTTGAGGTGCCTTATCGAGGGCAAGAGCACTACCACTTCTCGTCCGACGTGGGGGCCGGGTTCGGTTGTGCTGTCCTGCGACCCTTCCAAGGTTACGGCGCCTATAACCTCCGGGGGACGAGTCGCCGCATCGAGGAGTTTCTCGACCTCGTCCGCGAAGCCGCCGAAGCCCGCGGCTTGGGTGCGCGTTTCCAAGTGACCGTTGCTCCCGAGGCCGAGGAAACCCCCTTCGTGTACGAGCTGAACGACGAAGCCACGCTCGCCGCCTTCCCCGACATGCCGCTCACCGACCTTAGCCGAGGCGTCTCCAATTCCCTCGACTACTTTCTGGCCGCCGTCGACAAAGGCGAACTCACACCGGCGGACTTGGTCTGAGGGCCGAGTCGAAGAATGGAGGCGCAGCGAGGCGAGGCTACGTCTCGCCCTCGTTTTCCTCGCCTTCTTCCTTGGCGGTGGGGGGGGGCGGCGAGGGGGGCGAATTCTCGGGTTCGGAAGAGGGTACTTGAGCTTCCCGGGCTTCTTCCTCCACTTCTGAACGAATCTTTTCGACGAGATCCAAGGCGTCGCCCCGGTGGCGGAGGGAGCGTTCTTGGAACTTGGCGATTTGGACAAGGGAGTCCGCCCCGTCAAAAATAGCGTTGGCCAAGTGGTTTATGAGAAGAGCGGGAGCCACTCCTCCAATGGCTCCCGTCAGAATGAAGACGAGCATGACATGCTGTTCCCGGCCGGTTCCGAAATAGGCCCCGAGCCCCGCACAGGCCACTACGATGACGACGGAGCAGACGAGGGCGAAGGAGCGGCCCGCCGCGTAACCGGTATTGCGACGAATGGCGGAGAGGACATCGCGGGCTTTCTTGTTTTTAGCCATGCGGAGAACTTGCTGCGCTTGGTCCCCCCCGGGCAAGCGGAAAGCGGCGGGACGGAAGTGGTCACTAGTTTGTTTTGTCGGGATTCTCGTACCAAATTACGCCGAGCTGGTCACGTTCCTCGCAGGTGATGAGGTCCATGTCGCCGTCGCCGTCTAGGTCTGCTGGCGCGATGCGGTCGAACTTGACGCCCGCCTGTCCGCCTACGTCGTGGTCCTTCCACCCGGTCTTTTCCTTCGTCAGGTAGAAGACGCCCGAGAGAGGGCCGTTGGCGTTCTCGCAGGTGACGGCGAGGTCTAGCTTGCCGTCGTTGTCGAGGTCGAGAATCCGGACGGCCTTGGAAGTGCCGTACTTGTCGGCGGAGAAGGAAAGGGATTCCTCCTGCCAAGCTTCTTTCGGGTTTTTCGGTTGGTACAGAAGTAAAATGTTCCGGGGGAGAACGGGTACTGCCACGTCGAGGCGCCCGTCGCCATTCAAGTCGCCCGCGTCCAAGAACATGACCTGACGGCCCTTCGCTCCTACAAGCCGCTCCTTCCACGGGCGGGAAAGGTTGGAGCCGCCCGGGTTTTCCAGCCAGAGCACGCGGGGGTTGGGGCCCTTGCGGTCCGAGGCGAGAACGTCGAGGTCGCCGTCGCCGTCCAAGTCCACGTTGCGCATCGACATAATCCACGAGGCTTCCGTCCACTTGTGGTAGCTCCATGCGTCGAGGTCGCGTGGACGCGGGCCCGGTCGAAGCAGCCCAATTGTGGCGCCTCCTCCCTTAGAGCCAAGCAGGACGTCGTTGCCCTTGCCCACGGGGAGGGCGTACATCCAAAGCTGTTTGCCTGCGGTAGCGGGTACGGCTTCCGTTTTCCACTTGGCGGGGTCGAGGTAGTCCGTGGGCTTCTTGGGGGCCCAATGAACGTAGGCCGTGCGCGTGCGCCCCTCGCAGGAACTGAGGACATCGTAGGCGCCGTCGGCATCCAAGTCGACAAAGATTGCGTCCTCGGCGGATTTCACCTTGCCCACCGTCACGGAGGGCCACTTCTCACCGACCTTGTCCTTGCCTGGATGCAGGTAGGCCCGGACGACACCGCCTTCCTCCCAGCCCGTGGCTATGTCTGGGAGACCGTCCCCGTTCACATCCAGAAGACGGGCGCCGTCGGCGCCTCGGGAGGAGTCGTCGATGACGTGGCGCTTCCACGTTTCCGTCCGAGCGTGAAGTGCGGAGACGGAGGCCGTCTCGGCGATAAGGAAAAGAAAAAAGAGGCGAAGCATGCTTTCCCCGTTAGGCTTTTATTTCTGGCGGGTCAACGCACTTGCGGTTTTCTCGGCTACGTTGATGCTTGCGGATCGTATGAAGCCCTACCTGTTGCATTTACTATTTTTAGTCTTGTCGGTCGGCGCGTCCGTTGGAGCGGAAGTAACTCGCAAGCTGGACGATTTCGACGAACCCTTCGCCTTGAGCGACCGCTGGGTGACGGTGGGGAGCGCCCGGGCGACCAAGGTTGCCGTTCCAGAGGGCGGCCTTCCGGACGGGGTGAGCTATAAGGCCTTGAAGGTGAACGGAGGCCAGGGGGCCGTGTTCGCCGTGCGGGCCAACTTCCCTCGGCCAAGTTGGTGGAAGGGCGACAGGTTCAGGTTCTGGGCCTCCGCTCCGGGAGCGAATCCCGGTCGCCCGCTCGTCCTGGCGGTGGAGTTCTACGCCCGTGAGCGCAAGGCATACTTCCGGCGGGAGGTAAAGTTGACGGGAGCGGATTGGCGCCTTGTGGAGATTCCGTTACGCTTCGTCTCGCCCGGGCTCGGCAAACTCAAGTGGGAGGAGTGCCACCGCTTCGCCTTTCGGTTTCTCACGCCGGGCTCCGTGCAAATCGACGCCATCGAGCTGGTCGAGACGGACCGCCGCCGTCCCACGGAGGTGAAGGCGGAGGAAATCGGCAAGCTGGCCTTCGGGGACGCTGCTCGTTCCATGAGCCACGCTCGCTTCGAGCTTTTCACCGACCAACCGGGCCACGACCTCAAGCCAGTCCTCGCCGAGTTGGAAAAGACCTACATAGCCTTTTCGAAAGACTTTCCCGCACTCCCTCCGCCTCCTCGGCCCGTCCCCGTTTTGCTCTTTGGCGAACCTGCGGATTACCTCGCCTTTTGGACAAGCCTTGCCGAGCAATACGGAAAAACGGCTGCCGCTCCTCGTTCCGAGGCTCATTCCCTATTGGGAGCGGCGGGAGCGTCCCTTGGATCGGACGGCAAGTCGCCCGTCAAACTGTCCACCGAACTCGCCCGCTTGTTGCTCGCTTCCGGTTACGGACTTTCGGACACCGGCGGAGACTGGCTGAGCGAAGGTCTGGCGAGCCATTACGAGTACGCCGCCAAAGATGAAAATCTGCACGAGCTGACCAAGCGGGCCCTCGTCGCGGGCAAGTTTCTACCGCTTTCCCGCTTGCTTGACGGCAAGGCTTTTCCCCGAGATTACGCCCCCCAGGTCGCCCTTTTCGTAAAGTACTTGCTGGAACATCCTAGCCGCCGTGACGCCTTCGACCGAGCCATCCGCTACATGGCGGCCACTGGTTCCCTGAACTTCGCCGCCGCCTCCCAAGCCAAGTTCGGTGCCACTCTACGTCTGCTGGAAGACGCTTGGCTCAAATGGTGCCGGAAGCGCGTCGGGTTGAGATGAACTTGTAAGAAGGAATTCGCCGAAGGTGGAAAGTGGTCGGGACGACTGGATTTGAACCAGCGACCTCTACGTCCCGAACGTAGCGCTCTACCAAGCTGAGCTACGTCCCGACTCTTGGTCGGCGAAAACGGAAGTTCCCAATCTAAAGAAAGCCTCTTTTTCGGGCAAGTCCTTTTGCCGCGAAGAGCGGAAAGGGGGAGGTCGGTCGGGCAACTCCGCGTCCGTCACTTCGCAATCAGGCAGACGGCTTCTTTAGTGCTTCTGGCGTACACCTTGCCGTCGCTGAGGACGGGGGTGCTCCAGCACTTGCCGTCGACGACCTTGCGACGGGCCAGCTCTTGGTAGCTTTTCGGGGAGGCGGCTACCACGGCGAGTTCGCCCGTGTCGGCGAGGGCGAGCAACTTGTCTCCTGCGAGGATTACGTTTCCGGGGCCGTAGCCGTCTTGGGACCACTTGACCTTGCCCGTGGCGAGTTCCACGCACTGAAGCGGCCCCTTGCCGTACTTCTTGAAGCCGAACATGCCGTAGAGATGACCATCGTGATACACGGGCGTGCTCCAGTGGTTGATGAGGTCGTTTGGTTTGCGCCAGACTTCGGTAGTGGTGAAGGTTCCATCCGACTTGCCGATCTTGAAGAGGCCCGCGCCCACGCCGTAGCCGGCGGAGCAGTAAACGAGGTCTCCCGCCACGATGGGAGCGGCGGCGGTGGATACGGCGAAGCGAAACTTTCGGCGCCACAACTCCT
>CAXGVD010000059.1:0-10152 GCA_964012695.1 uncultured Opitutia bacterium | reverse complement strand
CTCCTCGTTCACTTTCATTTTTCCGACCACCGGGACAAGTTCGTTCTCGCCCACTTCAACCACGCCCTGCGCGGAGAGGAGTCCGACGAGGACGAAGCCTTCGTCCGCGACCTCGCAGCTGGCTTGAAACTCTCCTTCACCTCGTCCACTGGATCGGGGCAAGCCTCCGACGAAGCCACACTCCGTGAAGAACGCCTCGCCTTCCTACTAGCCGAAGCCGAAGCCCGCGGAGCAAACGTAATCCTGCAGGGGCACCAAGCCGACGACGTGGCCGAAACCTTCCTTCAGCGTCTCTCGCGAGGGGCTGGCTTGCCCGGACTCTGCGCTCCGCGCCCCGTTCGCACTTCAAGTTCGCTAAGCTTCATCCGTCCTCTTCTTACGCTTTCGCGCGAGGTCGTTCGCGATACCTTGGCCGAGTTTTACGTTCCTTGGCGAGAGGACGCGAGTAACCTCTCCTCCGCTCACCTGCGTAACCGCTTGCGGGTCGGCTCCATGGAGGCTTGGAAGCGAGATGCCGACCGAGACGTCCTCGCCGGAACCCTCCGCAGTCGTCGCCTGCTCGAAGAAGCGGACGATGCCCTGAAGCAACTCGGACGGACCTTGCTCGACGAATGCCGAACCTCCGAACCGGACGTCCTCGCCGCTCCCCCCCTTCTCCAGGCTCCGAGTGCCGTCGTTCGCAAGGCCCTCGCCCGTTGGTTCGACGAACGCGCCTCCGACTCCTTTCCTGAAGCCGCCAACCTCGACGGCCTCGTCGAAGCCCTTTCCCGGGCCGAACCCTTTCACCGCCAATTCGGAGAAGGCTTGAGCTTGGAAGCTTCCCTCGAATCCCTGTGCCTTCTTCGGGAAACACTGCCCGAGTTGCCGCTCGACTGGCCTCCCGTGCTCCTGCCACCAGGCTCGGCCCTTCATCTCCCCGACGGAGCCACCCTTTGTGCCGACATCGAAACGGCCTCCTCCGAACTCCGCGCCACTGTCGCCTTGGGCCAAGTGAATCCTGCCCGCGAAGCCTACCTCGCCCTTCCGTTCGCACTTAATCACTTCCTTCGCGTCCGTCTCCGCCGCCCTGGTGATAAGGTCCGCCCTCTTGGGGCGCCCGGTTCCCGCAAGCTTAAGGATGCTCTCGCCGACCGCAAAGTCCCGTACCCGCGTCGCGCTTGCCTTCCCCTCGTTCTCGCTCCCAACGCCGCCGAAATCCTTTGGGTCCCTGGCCTGCCGCCCGCCGAAAATGCCCGCATCTGTCCCGATTCCAGCTGGGTAATCCGTTTGACTTATCGTCCTCCGCCGGCATGATGGAGCGTTCGTGGACAACAACAATGACGAAAAGGGCGGCGACCCCAAACCCCCGCGATTTCACCCCAAAGTCTTACTGATTTGGTTGGCAATTTTTGCCGCTATCGTAGGACTTCTCATGGTACAGACCGAGAGCGTCAAGGCCGCCGACAGGCCCTTGAGCAACGTTAACGATCTAATCGTTCTTGCACAAGGCATGACCGACCCCGAGCTTGGCAAGACCCAACGCTATGTCATTGAAAAGGCCACTATCCAAAGCGACCCCGACGGTGGCGAAGATTGGCACGAGGTTTATGGGATTCTCAAGGACAAGGAAGGCGGCAAGGAGAAGAAGACCGCAAGCTTCCGGGTCAAGGGCCGGGTTACCGAGGACGACTTC
Source organism: uncultured Opitutia bacterium (assembly GCA_964012695.1). Lineage (GTDB taxonomy): Bacteria > Verrucomicrobiota > Verrucomicrobiia > Opitutales > Seribacteraceae > CAXGVD01. Next base: position 8,480 of record CAXGVD010000059.1, on the reverse strand, counting down.
AAAATCCTTCGCACTCTTGATGACAAACTCATCGAAGAGCCTTCCAGCACCGTCTGGACCCAACTCCTCTTCTCCTTTCTTCCCTTCCTCCTCATCATCGGCCTCCTATACTTCCTCTTCGTTCGCCAGCTTCGTATGGCTGGAAAGGGTGCTATGAGCTTCGGCAAAAGCAAGGCCAAGCTTCTTACCCGAGACCGAGAAAAAATCGTCTTCAACGCTGTCGCAGGTTGCGAAGAAGCCAAAGAGGAAGTAGCCGAAATCGTCGACTTCCTCAAAGATCCCAAGCGCTTTCGGAAAATTGGTGGCCAAATTCCCAAAGGTGTCCTCATGGTTGGCCCTCCGGGCACAGGCAAAACGCTCCTTGCAAAAGCCGTGGCTGGCGAAGCGGACGTCCCTTTCTTCTCCATTTCCGGCTCCGACTTTGTCGAAATGTTCGTCGGAGTGGGTGCCGCCCGCGTCCGCGACATGTTTGAGCAAGGGCGGAAGAACGCCCCCTGCCTCATCTTCATTGACGAAATCGACGCGGTGGGCCGCCAACGCGGGGCCGGTCTTGGTGGCGGGAACGATGAACGGGAGCAAACCCTCAACTCCCTCCTCGTCGAAATGGACGGCTTCGACGGCCACGAAGGTATAATCATCATAGCCGCCACCAACCGCCCCGACGTCCTCGACAACGCCCTTCTCCGCCCTGGGCGTTTCGACCGCCAAGTCGTCATCGACCTTCCTGACCTCGAAGGCCGCGAAGCCATCCTAAAGGTTCACGCCAAGAAAATTAAACTCGCAGAGGAAGTGGAGCTTTCAAAGCTCGCGCGAGCCACGGCTGGTTTCTCCGGAGCGGATCTCGCCAACCTCCTCAACGAAGGCGCCCTCATCGCCGCCCGCCGAAGAAAAAAGCGGGTGGAACCCATCGACCTCGATGATGCCCGCGAAAAAATCTCTTTCGGTCGCGAGCGCCGTAGGGCCATGGACGAGGAAGACCGCAAGATCATCGCTTTCCACGAAGCTGGCCACGCCATCGTGCAAGCCGTTGTGGACGATGGGCTCCTCCCCATCCACAAGGTCACCATCATTCCCCGCGGTCAGTCTCTTGGCAGCACCATGTTTACTCCCAAGAAAGACATCCTCAACCACTCCAAGCGCCGCATGTTGAACCAAGTCTGCTGCGCCATGGGCGGTCGGGCCGCCGAGGAACTCGAAATAGGAGATGTCACTTCAGGCGCCGCTGGAGACATCCGCATGGCTACCAATATCGCCCGCAACATGGTGTGCGACTGGGGCATGAGCGAACTTGGCATGGTCTCCCTCGGAGACAAACAAGACCAAGTCTTCCTTGGCAAGGAACTCTCCCGTGCCCAGAATTACAGCGAGGAAACCGCACGCAAGGTGGACGCCGCCATCAAGGAAGTCATTGACAACCAGTATGCCCGGGCCATCGGCATCCTCACCGAGAAACGCGCCGCTCTTGACAAAACTGCTGAAGCCCTTCTCGAATACGAGACCATCGAAGGGAAGCACGTCCACGAAATCCTCGAGCATGGCGAAATTCGCTCCCCCATCGTTCGCGACGTCCCCGCCGAAAAGAATTCCGACGACGAGCCCGAGGAAGCTCCTCGCAAGGAACCGGAAAAGGAAGAGGACCGTGGCGGTCTAGAACCCGGCTCCGAACCCGCCGGCATGCCCGCCTGAACTGCAGGGTCCGCTGGGTGGGCGGGGGTTACCCGTTTTCGGACCTGTAAAGCCGCAAGACGGCCTCCGTCACCTCGGGTAAAGTGCGTTTGTCCGTGGACACCAGCTTCCCTGCCGCCAAGTAGCTTGTCTCCCGCTTCTCCAGCAAGGCGCGGATTCGCTCCAATGGGTTCGGTGCGTTCAACAGGGGTCGGTGGGAGCTGTCCTTCGTACGGTCATGAATGGTCTCGGGAGACGCCCACAGGCAGACCACCAAACCCTTTGAATGCAACAACGCGGGCATACCCTCGCTCGTCACCAGACCGCCCCCGCAGGATACCACGCAACCTTCCTCGGGGTGCCCGCTCTCGACGAAGCGCCGCTCCATTTCACGAAAAGCTGGCTCGCCCGCTTCCGCGAAAATTTCTGTGATGGAGCGCCCCTCCGCTTCTTCAATGGCCTTGTCGGAATCAAGAAACCAGTACCCCAGCTTTTCCGCCAGACGCCTGCCCACGGCACTCTTCCCCGTACCCATGAATCCCACAAGGTAAAGGTTGCGGCGAGAAGAGGAAGTCGGCTTGGAATCAGTCATGCGAAGGCGAGAAACCGCGATAAAACTTGCGGGCTGGTTCAAAACGTCGAAGATTGCGAGCCATGCAGAACGATGTGGTGGAAGTCAACGTCAAGGGCGTCATGCCGACCTCGAACGGTTGCGCCGTCTTCCTTGGTTGCCCCGAGAAAACCTTCGTCATCTACGTGGACCCCGCCATTGGGAACGCCATCAATATGACGAAGAACCAAGTGAAGAAGGAGCGCCCCCTTACGCACGACCTCATCGGCCTCATCCTCAAGGGATTGGAAACCTCCATCGAGCGAGTCCTCATCAACGACGTGGACGAGGGCACCTTCTACGCCCGCATCATCCTTCGCATGGAAAATGAGCTGGGAAAGAAAATCATCGAACTGGACGCCCGTCCCAGCGATTCCATCGTCCTCGCCATTCAAATGAAGCAGGCGATTTTCGTCTCCCGCCGGGTGTTGGAGAACGTGGAGGACATGACGGAGATTCTGGACCGCATCCTGAAGAAACAGGACTGAGGTCCGGTTTCCCCGTCCTTACCAATTCCTCGGTCGGGAACCCATATAGGCTATGACTAACGCGTGCCCCCGCCGAGCCTCCCTTCCCGACACCCTGCTTCCCGGGCAGTGGCCCACTGCTTTGGCTCCCATGCAGGACGTCACCAACCTTCCCTACATGTCGGTCGTCGCGGAGCGTGGCCCGCCCGATTACTTTTTCACCGAGTATTTTCGCGTGCACGCCCACTCCAGACTCGACCCCGCCATTCTCCGCTCCATCACCGACAATCCTAGCGGGCGTCCCGTCTTCGCCCAGCTTATCGGGGAAAACCTTGAAGACCTCGGCCGAACCGTACGGGACCTTGCCCCGTATCCCGTCGCCGGCATCGATCTCAATATGGGCTGCCCCGCCCCAAAAGTTTACAAGAAGAACGTCGGAGGCGGTCTCCTCCGGGAGCCCGACAAGGTCGACCGCGTCCTCGGTCTCCTTCGTGACGAAATTTCCGGCCTCTTCACCGTGAAGATGCGAATCGGTTTCGACGACGATTCCTGCTTCGACCAGCTTCTCGACCTCCTCGAAAAACACGCAGCGGACCTCCTCAGTCTCCACGCCCGCACCGTCCGTGGCGGCTATCGAAGCACCCCCAGTTACCCCCACATCCGCCGGGCCGCCGAAAGGCTGGAGATTCCCGTTCTGGCCAACGGCGAAGTCTCCTCAGCCAACAAGGCCGAGCACGTTCTCCGCGAAACCGGTGCCCGCGGCCTCATGATTGGCCGGGCCGCCATCCGCAACCCCTGGATTTTCCGTCAACTGCGCGAACGCCAAGCTGGTGCCCCCGTGTTTCGTCCCCGCCTCGCCGACGTTCACCGCTATGTTGAAGACCTCTACCAAGCCATGTCTGGACCCTCCATTCCCGAGGCCGCCCAAGTCGCTCGCATGAAGAAGTTCCTTAACTTCGTGGGGCTCGGCGTGGACCCCGAAGGCCGCTTCCTCTACGAAATGCGCAGGACCCGTTCGCGCTCCGAACTATTCTCCGTCTGCTCCCGCCACCTGCTCGAAGACGGCAAAGCCAAGGCCCTTTTCCCCGAAGAACCTCACGACGGACTCGTCGCTCGTCCCAACGTGGAAGCCTTCCTCGGAGCCTCCTCAGGGCGGACAACTCCGTCCGCCGCAAACCTTTCTTCCGTCCCGTCCGCGCCAAACCGCCAACCCGAACCGGAGCCTTGCGCCCTTTGAGCGAAGAAGCCAAAGTCGACGAACGGAAAAAAATTCCCGTCCTCCCTGGAGAACTCTCCCTGCGCGTGCTTCTGCCACCCGTAGCGGCCTGTCTCCTCACTTTCTTTCTCCTCCTCCCGTCCTATCCGCCCTACGACGTCCCCGAAGCCGCTTACGTCTTCCTCCTCCCCGTCCTTTGCTGGCTTTATTCCCGCCCTAGCTACCGCACCGTCGGCTTCTCCTGTCTCTTCTTCGGTTGGCTGTATTACCTTACCCTCCTCGGCTGGTTGCGTCACGTCACCGTACCCGGTCTGGCCATGGGTTCCTTCCTTCTCGCCGCCTACCTCTCCCTTTGGTTTCTCCTCGCCCGTCTCCTCGTTCCCAAAGCCCTGCTCGGCGGAACTTGCCACCGCCTCGCCGCCATCGTCACCCTTTCCGCCGCATGGGTCGCGATCGAGTGGGCTCGGTGCCAATTCACCCTCGGTTTTCCTTGGTGTCCGCTCTCCGTCACCCAATGGACCCGCCCCGCAATCCTCCAAACCGCCGAATGGACGGGAGCTTGGAGTGTCTCCTTCTTCCTCGTCTTCTTCAACCTTTGCCTCGCCTCCTACCTTCATCACCTCTTCGTTCGCCGCCGCGGTACCGAAAAAGAAGGAATCTTCGGGCAATTCTGCCCCGACTTCTACGCCGCCGTCCTTCTGTTCATGGCCATGACCGCTCCTTTCTTCCTCAACCGTGGCGACCCCATTCCATGGGACTCCCTGTTCAAGTTTTTCTCCGACGGAGAGACCGTCGGGGACGAACGGAACGAAAAGATGACCCCGTGGAAACCCCTCTTCAAAGCCGGATTCTCTCAACCCTACCTGCGGGAAAAGTGGCAGACCGATCGTGCCGCCAGACACAAGGCCGACCTCGAAAACCAAACCCTCTGGCTTTCCCTCGCCCGTCCGGACGTCATTCTCTGGCCCGAAGCCTCCACCCCCTACGCCATCACCGACGACCGAGCCTGGGCCGAAAACCTGACCCGCCTCGCCCGAGCCCCAATGCTAGTCGGTGCCGTCACCCGTTCCCCCACCCGTGAACGCATCTACAACTCCGTCTGTTCTCTCACTCCCCATGGCGGACTTAACGGTCGGCAATACGCCAAACGTGTACTCGTGCCCTTCGGCGAGTACGTACCCCGAGGATTCGGCTGGATACCCGACCTCGACAAACTCGTCGGCCCCACCGGAGCCTTCTCGCCCGGCGGCGAACCCAGAAGCCTTCCCCTCGATGTCAACTCCACCCGCCAAAACCTCCAAGCCGGCCCCCTTGTCTGCTACGAAGACATATTTCCCCAACTCGCCCGCGACACCGCTCGAGCCGGGGCCGACTTTCTCTTCGTTTCCACCAACAACGCCTGGTTCGGCGAAGAAGCCGGCACCGAGCAACACGCCGCTCACTCCGTTCTCCGGGCCATCGAAAACCGCCGTCCCGTCATCCGCTGCGGCAACCACGGTTGGTCTGGATGGATCAACGAATTTGGAGTCATTCCCGCCGTCCCCGACGAACTGAATGCCACTCGAAATCGCAATCCGCTCCCCCTTCATAAAGCCTACCGTGACGTTCTTCCAATCCTCCGGCACGACTCCTTTACGGGCCACGCCACCTTCTACACGCGCCACGGAGACTGGTTCGCCTACCTTTGCCTCCTACTAGTCCCTCTAGGAACTTGGACCGTTTCTCGCCCGCGTAAATAGTCGGCCCCCACGGCTTAACGGAAAGGAAGCCTTCCAGCCGTTTAAGTCACTGGAGATGCGGCGCGTTGGTGGAGCGCCATTGCTCTGCCGCCGTTTTGTCTACGCGTCGCCAGGCGGTGAGGGCTTGGCGGAGAGCGGCGTCCTTGCTCGTTTGATCGACTATGGAGAGGGCCCAGTTTACGGCTCCTTGCGGGTCGCGTCCGGAAATGCGGCTGACGAAGGCCCCGACGACGGGATCCATGTCGCGGGAGGCGGGGAAGCGATTGAGCCATTCCGCAGCGGCCACGGGGTCGCGGACGCCCCAGTAGTTGGCTATTTGGGTCATTGCGAAGCGGCGGTCTGACGGGTTCTCGATGGTGGCGGACCATTCGGCGGCGGAGGAGGCGTCCTTGCTTATCCAGTGGCTGAGGACTGTATTGACCACGCGTTGTGTGGCGTCCCCGAGTTCTTGCGTGGCGGCCCATTTGGCGGCTCGAGCGGGGTCTTGCTTGGCGATGGCGGAGCCGATTTGGCCGAGCAGGGCGCCGCGTAAGGCGCCCTCGTCTTGCGGAATCTTGTTGGCCCAGGCGATCAGGCTGTCTGGACCTCTTTCGCCCAGTTTATTTATGAGGTGATGAGAAGCCTGCCAGCGAGCGTTGCCTTCTGGGAGTTCGAAGAACATCTGGCTTGCCTCCTCTAGGTCCTTTTCCGCTATGCCTTTGATTACGCCTGCGAGGAGGGGGTTGTCCTGGGACTTGCCGTCGTGGTTTTCCTTGGCCCATTGGAAGGCTTGTTGAGGATTGCGGGCGGCCCATTCCGCCAAGGCTTCCGCCACGGCGAAACGCCGCTCGCTCTTTGCGTCCAGTTTATCGTTGGCGTAGGCGAGGGCGGACTGCGGGTCAAAGGCCGCCCAGCTTCGCATGAGGAGCTTCATCTCCAAGTGGCGTCCGTAGCCCTTGGGGAGGGCCTCGAAGGCGGCGGTCACTAGTTGGGCGTTGCCCGAGTCCATGGAGCGAACGGCGTCCAGATAGGCGCCGAGACGTTCCACGATGCCTCCCCCCTCCATGGCTCGCCGGAGGTTGGGGGGGAACTCCACTTCCGGCTCCTCCTCACGGGTGGAACCGCTCTTCGGGTGGGAGTCGCCTTCGTTGGTTGGTTTGCGAGGACTCGGGGTGCGACCTGCGGAATGGCCGCCGCCGTCACCTTTCGGTTCTTTCGTGTCGTCGGATGGAACGGGATCTTGGGCTGGAACCGGTGGGGCTTCGCTTGTGGACAGGGCGGAACCCGCCCAAAAGGTGAGGGCCAGCGAGACCACCCAGAGGGAGCCGATCAAAAGCGTGCCGTTCATGGAAAACAAGTTGCCTCCGTCGAAGCGTTTTGAATCCTACGTCGCGTTGCCCACATTTCACAAGCAAACAAAATCATGAAGACGTTCCCGTCCTTCCGCTTTCTTCTCGCGCCCGCCTGCTTGGCAGTGTCCCTTCTCGTCGCCGAGGAAGGTGCCCCCGACCCAAACAAGTTCGGCATACGCGTGCTCTCGCTCAACCTCACGGACCCGATGGAAATTGCCGTGGCAGGAGATGGGCGCGTTTTCATCGCGGAGCGTACTGGGACGGTGAAACTTTATGACCCGAACACCAAGCAAACTACCATCGTGCTCGCCCTCGACGTAGCCTTGCGCAGAGGCGCCTACGCTCGGGAGTGCGGCTTGCTCGGCGTCGCCGTTCATCCCACATTTCCCGAGAAACCGTGGGTGTATCTGTTCTATTCAGGCCCCGACCCCCTTGGAAAGCAACGCCTTTCACGTTTCACCTTCGCGCGGCGCAAGCTGGATCCCAAGAGCGAAAAAATCATGCTCAAGTTCGGCAACGATCGTGACCGAGGCACCTGTCACGAGGGCGGTTCCATGGCTTTCGGCCCGAAGGGCAACCTCTTCCTCTCCACGGGTGACAACACCAACCCCTTCGAGAGCAACGGTTATGGCCCCATCGACGAGCGCAAGGACCGCCGCCACTTCGACGCCCAGCGCAGCGCCGCCAACACCAACGACCTGCGCGGCAAAATCCTGCGCGTCCGCCCCACCGACGACGGCGGTTACGCCATTCCTGAGGGCAACCTCTTTCCCGCCGGCTCCAAGGACGCCCGTCCCGAAATCTTTGCCATGGGCTGTCGCAACCCCTTCCGAATGTCGGTGGATTCCGAGACGGGCACGGCCTACTGGGGCGAGGTGGGGCCGGATTCCGGGCGCGACGGCGAGCGCGGACCCAGGGGGTACTGCGAAATTAACCGAGCCGCCACCGCCGGCTACTACGGTTGGCCGTATTTCGTGGCGGACAACAAGCCTTACGCCGATTTCGATTTCGCCGCCCGCAAAGTGGGTGATACATTCAATCCCGCCAAGCCCCGCAACGATTCCGTTAACAACACGGGCAAGGCGGAGCTTCCTCCCGCCCGGGCTCCCATTCATCACTACTCGCGGAGCTGTGCGATGGCCGGCCCCGTCTATCGTCCCAAGGGCGAGCCGGCGCTCGGGGCCTTTCCCGCTCACTACGCCGGGCGCCTTTTCTTCTACGACTGGAACCGGGGCTGGTTCAAAACCATTCGTTTCGACGACGAGGGCGGCGTGGCTTCCGTCGAGCCTTTCCTCGGGCACCGCAAGTTCACCCGCCCGATGGACGTGGAGTTCGGCTCCGGCGGGCGTATGTTCCTGCTCGAATACGGTTCCGGTTGGTACGACAACAAGGACGGTCGGCTCCTTCTCGTCTCCTACGGAGCGGGGGATGCTCCCGTGGCGGGCGGTCCCG
>CAXGVD010000058.1:0-10162 GCA_964012695.1 uncultured Opitutia bacterium | reverse complement strand
GAATATAAATAATGTTAAATATTTCCTCATGGGTTCCAGTTTAGTACATCTTCAAGAAAGGGAGATGTGGGAGTGCCTCCTGTTTCGACCAGCTTTTCAGGCGAGCCTGCGTATAACAGTCTGCCTCCGTCTTGCCCGCCTCCGGGACCAATTTCCACAAGGTAATCGGCTTCGGCCAGAACATCTGCGTGGTGTTCGATGACAACGACGGTGTGCCCTTCGTCCACCAAGCGGTGGAGGAGACGAAGCAGTTTTTCACAGTCTGAAGGATGGAGTCCGATAGTCGGCTCTTCAAGAAGGTACAGGTTTCCTTTCGAACCCCCTCTGGACAGTTCAAGGTAAAGACCTTTGGCCAACTCCGCGACGAGCTTAACGCGTTGGGCTTCTCCACCCGACAATGTGGGTGAGCTTTGGCCAAGCTTCAAATAGCCGAGGCCAGTCTCGACCATCAGATTCATTACGGCACCGAGCTTACGGTCGAAGGCAAAAAATTCCGCCGCTTCCCGAAAGGACATGTCGAGCATTTCGCCAACGCTCTTTCCTCTCCACCGGAGGTCGAGGGCGTCCTCGCCGTAGCGCATGCCCTTGCAGTCGTCGCAAGGGAGATAGGCGTCGGGGAGGAAATGCATTTCTAGCTTCACTCGGCCCGCGCCTTTGCAGGTTTCGCACCTTCCGCCTTTCACGTTGAAGGAGAAGTAACCGGCAGCCAGACCTCTGGCTTTGGCTTCTGGCAAGGTGGTCATGAGGGTGCGCACGCGGTCCCATGCCCCGATATAGGTAGCGGGAGTCGAGCGAGGGGTTTTACCTATCGGGCTTTGATCCACTTCGATGACCTTGGTGAAGGCATTGCCGTTGAGCAAGCGGAGAAAAGGGCCGCGATTACTTGAGGTTGGCCCTTTCCAATCTTCCTTTTGAGCCAAATCAGCTCCGACAAGCTTTTCAAGTTTGTTCTTGGTTGCGAAGGCTACGGCAGGCTTAAGCAACCCTCGGACAAGAGTGGATTTACCCGCTCCCGAGACCCCGCAGACGGCGACAAGCTTGTTCACGGGCAACCACAGGTCGACATTGCGCAGATTGCGAAATTCAGCGCCAAGTAGACCCAGCCACTCGGGGACAATCTTTCTTACGCGTCGGGTCGGAGTTCGGGCAGGCAACTTGCGCCGTGCCCCGAGCATGGGGTGATTCATGCCTTCGCGCAGGTATTTGGCGGTAAGCGACTTGTGGGATTTGAGCACTTCCCCGGGGGCACCACGAGCGAGAATTTCGCCCCCCGCCACCCCTGCCTCGGGGCCGAGATCCAGCAGGTAGTCGGCCCTCCTCATGGTTTCTTCGTCGTGTTCGACGACGAGAAGGGTGTTTCCTTTTTCTTTCAGGCGCTGAAGCGAATCCAAGAGTCTTTCGTTGTCCTGCGGATGCAGGCCAATGGAAGGCTCGTCCAAGACGTAAAGGGCTCCGGAGAGGTTGGAACCGAGTTGAGCGGCAAGGCGTATTCGCTGGGCTTCTCCGCCGGAAAGGGTGTTGGCTTCCCTATCTAGGGAGAGGTAGCCGAGGCCCACGTTTTCCATGAAGGCGAGACGTTCCCGGATTTCGGGCAGGACCAATTCGGCCACGGCCAAGCCTTTCGCGTCGAAGGAGAGCCCGCTCAGTGTCTCCAGCATGGCGGACGGCGTCAGACGAAGCATATCGGGAAGAGTAATGTAGCCTCCGCCCTTCAGGCGAAGAACGATGAGGCGCCCGAGTCGACCAATGCCCGAGCCTGCACAGGTTGGACAGGGGTCGCCGTCGCGCAAGGTCCACCAAATGCCGTCGGCGGGCAATTCCTTGCGGAGGCGTTCGTCCATTATCCCGTAACCCCGGCAGTCGGGACACCATCCACGCGGGGAGTGCCGGGAAAAGTGCTTGGGATCAGGAAGGGGAAAGGATTCGCCCGTGACGGGATCCACTCTGGCGAGGGAAAGCCAAACGACCTCCTCGGAGTGGGGAAAATGAAGGTAGGCGGTCCCCTTGCCGAGGGCGAGTGCCTCGTCCAGCAGCGGCCTAAAGGATTTGCCGAAGGGTGAAGAAAGCACTGAAAGGACGACGTCGACGTCGTGTTCCACGTAGCGAGCAAGCCCTTCGAAGCCTTCTGTAGGCATCAGCTCACCGTCACAGCGAAGCTGTTCGTAACCTTTGGAAGCAGCCCATTCGGCGAGTGGCCGATGGTGCCCCTTGCGGCCTTTGGCCAAAGGGGCGCACAAGAGGGGATTTTCTTTTTTATTAAATTTATTTAGTTTTACATCAAGCAAGCTTTTTGCTCGTTTGGCCAAGGCTTCCGGAGTGGCGGTTTCGACGGGTTCACCCGTAGCCGGAGAAATTTGCACGCCGAGTCTTGCGAAGAGGAGGCGAAGATAGTGGGTCACTTCGGTGATGGTGCCGACTGTTGATTTTCGGATGCCAGCGGTGACGCGTTGTTCGATAGCAACGGTGGGGGCGATTCCGACGAGTTCGTCGATTTCGGGCCGAGGCAATTGTTCGACGAAGCGGCGGGCGTAGGAGGACATTGACTCGAGGAAGCGTCGTTGTCCTTCGGCGAAGACGACGTCGAAGGCGAGGGAGGACTTGCCCGAACCGGAAGGGCCTGTGACCACAGTGAGGGCGTTTCGCGGAATGGAGATGGAAAGGTTCTTGAGGTTGTTTTCCCGGACTCCCGTGAGTTTGACGGTGTCGATGTGGCGTTTACGTCCGTATTTTTTCTTCGTTTCGGCCACAAGACGGGTCTCGTCGAGGAGGGGCTCCCCGAAGGTGGCGGCAAGGACGGGAGCAGTGGGGGTGTTTCCCCGTGCCAGTTTGCGGGGAGGGCCTTGGGCGACGACTTTGCCGCCGTGCTTGCCCGCGCCAGGGCCGAGTTCCACGAGGTGGTCGGCGGCGGCAAGGACGTCGGGGTGGTGCTCGATGACGACAAGACTGTGCCCGTTCTTGGTCAGACCCCGGAGGGTTTGCAGGAGGGTGGCGACATCGTGGAGATGGAGGCCGGTGGTGGGTTCGTCGAGGAGGAGCAGGGAGGGTTTTCCTTCGGGGTCGAGGCCCGTCAGGTATTTGACGAGCTTGAGACGCTGGGACTCGCCGCCGGAGAGGGTGTTGAGGGGTTGTCCGAGGGCGAGGTAGCCGAGTCCCACTTGTTCGAGCGTTCGCAGGTTGCGGGCGGCCTTGGGGATGCGGGCGAAACATTCGGCGGCTTCGGAAACGGAAAGTTCGAGAGCTTGGGAGACGTCGAGGTCGTCCATGCGGATGGCGAGGACTTCGTCCTTGAAACGGCGTCCTTCGCAGGCAGGACAGGGGGAAAAGACGTCGGAAAGGAACTGCATTTCGGTGCGTTCGTAGCCGAGGCCTTCGCATTGTTCGCAACGTCCTTCTCCCGCGTTGAAGGAAAAGTGGGAAGGAGTGAAGCCTGCCCGACGGGCGTCCTCCGAGCGGGCGAAGGCGCCGCGGATGGAGTCCCAGGCGTCCGCGTAGAGGGCGGGGTTGGAGCGCGGAGTGCGTGAGAGTGGGGTTTGATCGACGGAGACGATATCGGCGAAATCGACGTCTGAGCGGAGGCTCTTGATTCGAGCGGGTTCCTCGGCGGAGAGTCCTCGGGCGGCGAGAAGCCCTTGGCGAATGACGTGTTCGAGCAAGGTGGACTTGCCCGAGCCTGAAACTCCCGCTAGAGCGACGAAGCGGGCGAGCGGCAGGTCGAGGTTGAAGTTGCGGAGGTTGTTCAGGGAGGCGCCGCGGATGCGGAGGAGGGGAGCATCCAGGGCTTTCTTTGGGGAACGTTCGGGGGGAGGTTCGATGGAACGGGCGCCGGAGAGGTAGGCGCCCGTGAGCGCTTTCTTGTCTTTGAGGAGTTTCGAGATGGAGCCCGTGAACACGACGAAGCCTCCTTTTTCTCCGGGTTCAGGTCCAATTTCCACGACGAGATCGGCGGCTCGAATGATTCTTTCGTCGTGCTCAACGACGCAGACGGTGTTTCCTTGGGCGGTCAGGTTGTGGAGGATGCCGATGAGGCGTTCGACGTCGGAGGGGTGGAGCCCGATGGAGGGTTCGTCGAGGGCGAAGAGGGTTTCGGTGAGGGAGGCGCCGAGGCAAGAGGTGAGGTTTACGCGTTGAGTTTCGCCTCCGCTGAGGGTGCGTGAGGGGCGGTCGAGACTGAGGTAGCCGAGGCCGACTTGTTCGAGGTAGCCGAGGCGGGCGCAGATTCCCTCTAGGGCAGTTTCGGCCCGGGGGTCTTCTACGGAGGCGGCGTGTTTGCGGAGGAGAGCTGACAGTTCGTCGACGGGTAGGGCATAGAGGTCGGGCAGGGTGTGGCCGCGCCAACGTCGAAGAAGGCTCTCTGAACGCAGGCGAGTCCCTTGACAGTCGGGACAGGTGAAGTAGCCCCGGTACTTGGAAAGGAAGACGCGTACGTGCATTTTGTAGGTCTTGGACTCCAGCCAGCGAAAGAAGCGCCGTAGGCCGTACCATTTGTCGGCGTCTTCGACGTAGTCCGGCTCCCCGTCCAGAACGAAGTTTTTTTCTTCTTCTGAGAGGAAGCGCCAAGGTTTGTCGGTGGGCACGTCGTGCCGGCGGGCGGCTCGGAGGAGGTCGCGTTGGGAGTGCCCGTACACTTGCCCGCTGAAAGCTCGAACGGCACCTTGAGCGATTGAGAGGGACTCGTCCGGAATGACGCGGCGGTAGTCCACTTCGATGGTTCGTCCGAAACCTCGGCAGAGCGGGCAGGCACCAACGGGGGAATTGAAGGAAAAGAGAGAAGGGGATGGCGGGGCGAAGCATTCACCCGTTGCAGGGGAGCGGAGACCTTCGTAGCGGGAACCGAGTACTTGCCCCTTCTCGTTGACAAGCAAGAGTTCGCCCCGGCCCACCCGTAAGGCAGAGGCAACGGTTTCGCGAAGACGCTTGCGTCGAGCGGGCTTGGCCGAGAGACGATCCAGCCCGACAAAGATTTCTTCACCCTCCCATCCGAGGTCGACCCACTCTTCGAAACGTCTGAATTGTTTTCCATCGGACGCCCGGGCGTACCCCGCCTTGGACAGACTACGAAGGAAGGATTCGGGGGTGACGGCGTCGGGCCTGCGGGCACGAAAGCCAATGACGAGGGTTTGGTCGGCGAATTCCGCGAGGATGCTTTTGGTGAGAGTTGCTGGAGTTTCCGCTTGGAGGACCTTGCCCGTGGCGGGGTCGATGAGTTCGGCGACGCAGGGGAACCAGACTTTGAAGTAGTCGCACAAGTCCGTCATGGTGCCCACGGTGGAACGCGTAGTCCGCACGGCGTTTCGTTGTTCGACGGCGATGGAGGGGCGGACGTTTTCGATTTCGTCCACCTTGGGCCTGGGCAGGGTTTCGAGGAATTGGCGGACATAAGGGCTGAAGGTCTCGACGTAGCGGCGTTGGCCCTCGGCGTGAAGCACCTCAAAGAGCAGGGAGGATTTGCCCGCGCCGCTGAGGCCGGTGATGACGATGAGCTTGCCGGGAGGCAAGTCGAGGTCGATGCCTTTGAGATTGTTCTGACGGGCTCCCCGCAGGCGAATCTTCTTAACGGAAGCTTTCACGAGACAAAAGGAGCGACCTTAGCAAAAGCCGCGAAAGCATGGCAAGCGAAGGTCGGGGGAAGGGAAAGCGGGGGGAGGAAATGGCGTCCCGTAGGGGATTCGAACCCCTGTTGCCGGGATGAAAACCCGGTGTCCTGGACCTGACTAGACGAACGGGACGGCAGGAAAAAGCGAGTAAGTATGGAGACTTCGAAGAGAACGGGCAAGCGGAAACGCAAGCGCCGGGGCGGTGGAACGCGCTCTCTCGGAGTTTCCTTAAGCGAGGATTTCCGAGAGGGCTCCGGAGCTGTATTTGAAGGACTCGACGGGGCAACCCATTTGCTGGAGAATGGTGAGGTAGAGGTCGGAGGCTTCCTTTTCATTGGCCTTCCACTTGACGTGTTGGCCGTGCTTGAAACCGAGCTTGCGGCCGCCCGCGAGGAGCATGGGAAAGTTGCCGCCGCCGTGACTGCTGACTTGGGAGCCGCCGAGAAGGAGCGTGGTGTGATCGAGAAGGTTGCCTTCGGAGGCTTCGGTGGCCTTGAGCTTGTCCATCAGGCGGGCGAGCTGGGAACAGAACATTTTGTCCCGTTGGGCGATGACCTTGACGTCGGGGTTGTCGGCGCCTCGGTTGCCCGAGCCTTTGTGGTGGAAGTCGTGTGCGCCGCGGAGGGAGGCTCCGGCGTTCTTGGCCCATGCTTTGTAGTCGTCGTAGTTAGGGCCGCCTTCGCCGCCGAGGACTTGGGTGACGACGCGGGTCATGTCGGTCTGGAAGGCGAGGGCGATGAGGTCGAACATCAGTTCGATATGCTTCTCGAACTGGTTCTTGCCAGGGTCCAGACGCACGCCGTTTTCATCGAACTTGGGGCGGCCGGCTTCAAGGATGGAGTCCTTGTCGACGAGACGCTTCTCCACTTCCCGGATGGACTCGAGGTACTGGTCGAGGCGTTGTTGGTCGGCGTAACCGAGGCTGCGACGGAAGTCTTGGACGGAACCGGTGGCGACGTCGAGTACGCTGCGGTCGAGGGCGATGCGCTTTTGAGCTTCCTCGATTTGGGCCTTGTCGGCGGGCGGGAAGAGGCGTTCGAACACGGTGCGGTGGGTGCCGATGGCGGGGATGTCCGCCCCCATGGGGTTGCGGGAGAGGGTGGCGGTTCCCACGCCATCCGTCCAGGACAGAGAGAGAGAGCGGAGATAGGTGGGGCCGGCATACTTGGCGGCCACTTGGTCCATGGAAATGGAGTTGGTGCGGGCCCCGGGGGTTTGGTTGATGTTGTGGCCGGTGAGGAAGTTGTAAGGATGCACGTGCCCGCTGATGCGGCCTTGGACGTGTGAGAGGGCGGTGAGGACGGAAAAATCCTCCCGGTGATGCTTGAGGGGTTCGTGGGAGGGGGAATGGGTATAGTTCTCGCCGACGTCCGCAGGATACCACTTGTAGTGGTTGATGCAGCCGGGGATGTAAAAGGCGGCCAGCCTAGCGGGGTCTTTGGCCCCCGTGGCTGCGGCGAGGGTCTTGCCCGCGCCCGTCACGCCTTCGAGCCAAGGCAAGGCGATGGTGGCCCCGAGTCCGCGAATCATGGAACGGCGGGAAAGATGGAAGCGTTTCTCGTTCATTTCGTGTAACACTGTTTGCCTGTGTTGTTCGGAATCCTAAAGGCGCAAAATTGCATGCAACAACCCCAAAACCTGTCTAAGGCGGTTTACTTTTCGAGGAAAGTAGGGGAGGAAAGGAGGTCGGCGAGGACGTCTCGGAGGGGAAGGCCGGCGGCTTTTCGGCGGGCCAAGATGGTTCGGATGCGGGCCATGGCGGCGACATCCGCCTTGTTGCCCGTGGAGTAGAGGACAAGGTTCTTGAGGATGCCGCGAACGAGGTCTTCTTGGTAGTGCTTGACGATGAGGTCCTTGCACTCGGCGAAGGAGCGGAAGGTTTCACCTCGGGGGAGGGAACCGACGGCGTCCACTGGCCGAGCCTTGCCGGCACCGTTCCAGGCGATTTTACCGTCCAGTTCCTCGCGTTTGTAGCTTTCGTGCTCCTCGTCGCGCCATCGTCCGCTAAGGTCGAAGTTCTGGAAGGCGAAGCCGAGCGGGTCCATGTTGGCGTGGCAGAGCGAGCAATTGGGGTCTTCCTGGTGTTGCTTGAGGAGTTCGCGGAAGGTCTTGCCCTTGTTTTCGTTGGCGGTGAGGTCGAGTTCGGGGACTTCGAGGGGCGGAGGCGGTGGCGGGTCGTCAAGGACGTGGCGAAGGGCCCAGGCTCCTCGGTACACGACCCAGTTGTCGCCCATCCAGGTGAGCATGGATTGGATGCCGGCGTGGCCGAGGATGCCGCCGCCTCGTTTGTCGCCTTTGCGGAAATGCACTTTGCGGAAGTGGTGTCCCTTCACCTCGGGGTAGCCGTAGTGGCGGCCGAGTGCGCCGTCCATGAGGGTCCAGCCGCTTTGGACGAGTTCCTTGGCAGGGCGGTTCTCCACGAAGAGTTGGCGGACGTAGCGCAGGGTTTCCTGCCGCATGGACTCCTTGAGGATGCGGCCGAAGCGGAAGGTCTGGTGCTGGATGGAGGGCTGGACGAGGGTGATGGGTTGCTCCATTTCCAACCACTGCACGACGAAGGGACGGAAGAAGTTTTCGCTCTTCGGGTCGGCGAGGAGTCGTTTAACTTGGACGGCGAGGACTTCGGGGCGACGTATTTTTCCTTCGGCGGCGAGCCGGCGGAGTTCGTCATCGGGCGGGGCGCCGTGAAGCATGAAGGCGAGGCGGGTAGCCACGGCGTGGTCGGCCTTCGAGCGGTCGGGGTCGGTCACGTCGGGGAGGTAGCGGAAGGGGCCGCTGAGCAGGACGGCGCGGAAGGCGCCGCGCAGAGCGTCGTCGAAGGAAAGGTTTTTTTTGCGGAGGTCTTGGTAGAAGGCGAGGTAGCGGACCCGTTCCTTTTCGGAAGAGGGGCGCCGCCAGGCCCGGTCCGTCCAGAGGGCGAGGAGCTTCTTGGCGGAATCGAGGGAGTCGGTGATTTCGCCGAGGTCCGCCTTCCATGAGGCGGGCGGCCATTGGGCGACGTAGTTCATCTCGGCCTCGACTTCCCGCAGGAGCACGTAAGGATACGGTTTGGCGTCCCAAGTGGGTTTTGGGTTTTGCTTGTTGTCGATGAAAGGGCGGTAGAGGCCGGTGCCGCCGGGGAGGGGTTTGTCCTTCCGGCTACGGTCTTCGTTCTTGAAGCCCTTCACCTCGTAGGGCGTTTCCACCCGATTAGTGAGACCGAAGCCGAGACCCCGCTTGGTGACGGGAAGGTCGTCGTACTGGACGAAGTACTCGCGCTCGTAGGTCTTCTCCATGGGCCCCGAGACGGGCAGGTATTCCAAAGCCTTGGAAGCCACCTTGGTCCAGACGACGGGGTCGGGGATGCCCTCGAAGTCGGTCTTGAAGACGGAGAACTTCACCTTGAAGCGGACGACTCCCTTGCCGTCCTCGGGCGGAACGAGGTTGAAGTAGAGACTGCTGTCCCGGTCACCCAGCCACTTGGGGTCCAGGAGCAGACCTTCGCCCTTGAGGTTGTTGCCGCGCACCTTGACGTAGGCGTTCCGTTCCTTCCAGTAGTCGATGGCTCGGCGAGGTTCCTTGGCGGCGGCAAAGTCGCCCTTGAACAATTGGGAAGACGAAGGCTCGAGGAAGCGGATGACGTTCACCGCCCGGCGCGTCACCTCCATCACGCCCGCCACGGAATCGGCGGCGTCGTGCAAGCCGTCCGCTCCCGTGTCGAAACCGTCGATTTTCCCGTCGGCGGGCAACCCGTGAGCATAATCGACGGGCAGGCCCGTCAAGTCCTGCAAGGCGGCGGAAAGCTCTCGACGGTTGAGCCGACGCGTCCGACCCGTAGTGACGGCGGCCTGCTCCTTCTCAATCCAAGCCAACGCCTTTTTCAGCTCGCCGGCATCGGGCCGCGCCTCGTCCTCGGGCGGCATTTCGCCGAAGGAAAGCTGTTCGTGGACCAGCGTCCACAGGTGCGTGTCCTCGGGGCGGAACCCCTCCAGCTTGTCGTAACGGATGCGGCCCTTCTGCTTCTCGGGGCCGTGGCACTTCACGCAATGGGCTCGGAGAAAAGAGGCCACCTCGGACTCAAAACCCTCGTCCGCCCCAAACATAAACGGGCGGGCGAACAACAAGCAAACGACGAAAGCAAACGGCTTCATGAAAATGGGCGGAAACAGTAAATTGTATGCAGTCCGCATCATGACGAAAGCTCTGACGGGAAGCAAGGGCGGGAGGGAAAAACCCTTTCGAATCCTCAACAGGCTAGCTTCAAATCACGCGAGTCAGGGAGTGGGTTGTTTCGCCCAGTCCGGGGTGCCGAACCAGTCGTGCATCTCCTTGAGGAAGGGGGCGACAACTTCGGGGGGCTCGGGGATGTGGCCGCGGTCGCCGGTTTCCACCGTCCAGGTGTCGAGGGCGTGGCGGAGGCGTTGCAGGGCGGCCTTGTGGGCGGGCTTCTTGGAGTTGGCCAGGTTGTTGATTTCGTGGGGGTCGGCGCGGGTGTCGAAGAGCATTTCGTCGGGGAAGGGCTTCATGAGGTCCAGGGCGGGACCGGTGAGCTTGCCCTCCGCCTTGAGCTTGCGCATGAGCGGCTTCAC
>CAXGVD010000057.1:0-10235 GCA_964012695.1 uncultured Opitutia bacterium | reverse complement strand
ACCCGTGAAGCGCCCCTCCAGTTCTTCCGAAGCCAAATACTCCACATGAACCCGAGCGTCCGCCGCTTCAATGGCCGGAGAAAACGCCGCGATAGCCTCCGGTTCCTCGATCTTCCCTTTCTGTTGCCCCGAAGGCGCTCCCGCCGCCAGCAATTCCAAGGCCGCCTCGTGGTTCCAGCGGGCCAAATGAATTTGCGACTGCTTCGCCGCGCCCCGGTTGCTCGTCCAGGACAGTTGTTTACCGTCGGGCGAAAAGCAAGGCAGTCCGTCAAAGCCATCTGTGAACGTCACCCGCACTGGCTCCTTGCCCCCAGCCGCATCCACCAAGTACAACTCGAAATTCTGGAAACCGTGGGCGTTTGTGGAAAACACCAAATACTCCCCCGACGGATGAAAATAAGGCGCCCAGGACATCCTTCCCATGCTCGTCAGCTTTCGTTTGTCCGTACCGTCCACCTTCATCGTGTAGATTTCCGCCACATGCCCATTCTCGGAAAAACGCCGCCAGCAAATCCGCTCCCCGTCTGCGCTGAAGAACGGCCCGCCGTCGTAACCAGGAGCAATCGTCAAGCGCCGAAGGTTCGATCCATCCGCACCCATCACGTACAAGTCGCAAAAGTACGACTTGTCCCGCTCAAAAATCTTTTTCTCCTCCGCCGTCAAGTCTGCCTCGTACGCCCGACGGTTCGAAGCAAACGCCACCAAAGACCCGTCCGGCGACCAACTGGCTTCCGCGTCATAGCCCTTAGCCGTCGTCAAACGCTTCCTTTCCCCTGTCTTCAAATCCTTCTCAAACAAGTCGTACCATTCGTCATAATCCCAAGAATACTTCCGGGCCTTCCCCGACTCCCGAAAGGCCAACTCCGCCTCCTGCTTCGCCTTCGCCTCGGGATCCAAGTGCGTGGAGGCGAACAACACCTTCCCGCCCCCCGGATGAAGCCACGCACAGGTCGTCTTACCCGTCCCTGCGGAAACTCGCTTCGATTCCCCCGTCTCCATGTCCAACAGGTAAATCTGGTAAAACGGATTCTCTGACATGCGCTCCGACTGGTAAATCAGCTTGCGCCCATCCGCTGAAAAATAGCCCTCCCCACTTCGCTTCCCCGCAAAAGTTAGCTTGCGCGACCTTGTCAACAACCGCGACTCCTTCTCACGTCGTTCCTCCTCGGACAATTCGCTCTCTGCCGACAACATCTCTCCTCCCGGAAAAGCGGACGCGTAAGAACCTTGGGGCCCATATGCCACAAACCCCGAGAACAAAACTACGGAAACCTTCAAAAGCTTCATCACGAAAAAAACTAAAGCATGAAATCCTGCCCACCTCCGCGCAAGCCGGTTCGATCCTCCAAATCATACTTCCTTTATCCTGCACCCTACACGCATAGTCGTAATCCACGCAAAAGAAAACCTGTTGCCTTCGCCCGCCCTTCCCGAAAAGCTTTTTATACCGCTTATGAAATCACGCCTTCCCTCATTTCTCCGCACCCTCCTTATCGCGCCGCTTCTTTCCGCACAATTGCTCGCCCAAGCTCACTGGCCCGACTTCCGAGGCCCCTCCCAAGACGGCTCCGCGCCCGCTCAACTCCCCACCCAATGGAGTGAAACCCAAAACATCGCCTGGAAAATCCCCATTCATGGCCGGGCATGGTCTACGCCCGCCATCGCCGACAAACAAATCTGGCTCACCACCGCCGCCCCCGACGGCAAAAAGCTCTCCGGTCTCTGCATAGACGCCGATTCCGGCAAAATCTCCTTCGACCAAGTTCTCTTTCAAATCCCCAAACCCCAATTCGCCCATGCATTCAACTCCTATGCCTCACCCTCCCCCGTCATCGACGGACCCCTCGTATATCTTTCCTTCGGTTCCCCCGGCACCGCCTGCCTTGACCGCAAGTCCCACAAAGTCCTCTGGCAGCGCGACGATTTCATTTGCGACCACTTCCGCGGCGCCGGCTCCTCCCCCTTCCTTTACCAACACCTCCTTATCCTCACTATGGACGGAGCCGACAAACAATACCTAGTCGCCCTCGACAAACTCACCGGCAAAACCGTATGGAAAACCGACCGCTCCACCGACTTCGCCGACCTCGACCCCAACACTGGCAAGCCCAAACGTGACGGCGACATGCGTAAGTGCTACTCCACTCCCGTCATCGCCAACGTGAACGGCAAAGACCAATTGATCTGCCCTGGGGCTAAAGCAGCCTTCGCCTACGAACCCCTCTCCGGCAAGGAAATCTGGTCCATACGATACGCAAACCATTCATCCGCCTCTCGCGTCGTCCTATCGCAAGGTCTCGCCTTCATCAATACGGGCTACGCCAAAGCCGAAATTCACGCAGTCGAACTCGGAGGAAAAGGTGACGTCACCGACACTCATGTCCGCTGGCGCCTGCGAAAAGGGGCCCCCAACAAGCCCTCGCCCGTCGTCAAGGACGGACACCTCTATACCGTCACCGATGGAGGCGTAGCCTCATGTATACACGCTCAATCCGGCGAAATCCGCTGGCAAGAACGCATCGGCGGCGAATACTCCGCCTCTCTCATCCTCGCCGGAGAAAATGTTTACTGCTTCGACCAAACTGGTGGCGGAGTCATCTTCAAGGCCCAACCAAGGGCCTTCGCCCTCGTCTCCAAAACCAAACTCGAAGGCGGCTTTATGGCCTCACCCGCCGTACTCGGCCAAGACCTCGTCCTCCGCACGAAAACCCACCTCTACCGCATCTCTAAATGAATACCGCCTTCCGCGTCCTAGTCACCCTCCTTCCCTTCCTCTTCGTCGCCTGCAACGACGAAGAAAAACCCAGCATCAACGTCTCCGCCGCCCCAACCGTCCCGAAAGCCAAGTACGACGCACTCGCCGCAAAAAACGAGCAGTCCGTCAACGACCTCTCTCAGAACCTTCACGAACTCAATGCGAAGCTCCTCGAAGAAACCCAAAAAAGAGACGCTCGGATTCAAGAACTTTTCGACATGCTTTCCGCAAAGGAAGCGGACCTTGCCTCCCTAAAAAACGCCATAAATTCAGTAAAGGAAGAACTCGCCGACTGCAAAGAAACCAATCTCGATCTGCGAGCGGACCTCCGAAGCACAAAAAGTTTGGGTTCCACCGAATACGCCGATGCTTTCGACCGCTCGAAATCCCTCTCTCACGAAGAATCCATTCGCCTTTTTCAAGCCTATCTCGAGCAATTTCCATCCAGTCCCCTCGTTCGCAAGGCCCAGTCCAGAATCAACCACCACCAACGACAAATACAAATCCTCAAAAACCGCAAAAACGCAAGACCCATTAGAATTTGGGACGCCCGCTTCCAGGCCGCCCGACTCGCCACCTCCGCCCAAGCCCGGCAAGATCTCGAAAACCTGATCGGCCGCAAGCCTGATTCCTCCAAGCGCATCCCTGCCTCCGAGGTCACCATTATGACCTACGTCTGGCGAGACTATGTCTCGGACTTGTCCGGCGGCTTCCGCGACCTCGTCATCGAAACCGAAGACGACCGCATAACCAGTGTTTCCGCCGGCGAAGAACTCCGTCCCTGACTCAAGGTTCGCTCCCGCGCCTCCGCTTTTCGATCACGATTTCGAACCCATCCGTCCGGACACGCTCCCACCAATAACCTTTCTCTTTTCTTTCGGGAGAGGCAAAACGATACTGCCACAGGGTTACTCGCAGGTATTTCGGCGGTACGCCCCCGAAGGGCGCCTTTTCCAGCAGATTCAGGACAGCGGGCTCCGCTTCCGCGAGACGCGCTAGAAACTGCGCGAACCACGCGCTGTTTCCGAGAAAGGCGTTCAGGTGGGCCTCATATTTGTGCAAAACTCCACGCCTTTGTTCGACCGACATTCGGCTCAAAGCCGCCAAATCTGCAGAAGAAAGGATTTCGTCCACGCGAAACAAGTCCTTGCGCTCGCCACCTTCCCCAATCACCTGTGCGAACCTTTGGTACAGAAATTTTGAAAAGTCATTTCCCGCGTAACGTTCGGCGTTCAGCGCCTCGAACCATAACTGCCAGTCCAGCCTCGGCATGTGCCCGATGAAAAAGCCCGGTCGCCGCTCCAATTCTCCGGGCTTCCACTTGAAGGCGTAGGGCCGCCAGTCCTCCCCGTCCATACTAGCTTCGACAAGCAGTTCGGGACGGGTTTTCGTCATCACGCGAAACAAGCCGTACGAATTCATGGAGCGGGTCAGGCCCAAGGCGCGGGCGAGTTCGCGTTCCCATTCGGCCGGGCGGTCCTCGTTAAGATCTGCGTCCTCTGCACGATTACCCCGAAAGTCGGCCTTGAGGTAATGCACCAGCGACCACGCGAAAAGGCCGCAGGTCAAGCCCAAGGCGGCACTAGACAACCGCCGCCAAGCCCGCCTTCGCTTGGCTGGCACCTTAGCCTCTCCTTCGGGCCGCAGGCAAGCGGGTAGAAGCTGGTCATCCACCAAGAGGGTGCAAAGGACCAGCGTCAACAAGTTGAAGTACCCGTAATTGCCCGAGAGCAAAATCGCCACCTGTAGAACAACTTGTCCAAAAAATGAAATATGCCTTAAATTGCGTGGCATAAAAAATAAAAAGGGTAGGGCGATTTCACAGAAGTACATATTCCAGAGAAAAAATGTGTGAAGTCCTCCGGGAAGGTGGTGGAAAAACCAACTTGCCCCGTTGGGGGCGGGTTGAGTCCAAAAGTGATAGTCAAGGGCGTTTTCTTCGCTCCAGGCATTGCTGCCGTCGGGTGCGAAATAAGTGAACTTCACGACGCCCGACTCGAACATCAACTTGAAAAGCAACCCCACCAAAAGAAGCCTAGCAAATGTCTTGGGGAAGCGATTGTCTCGAAGCCGATCCAAAGGCTTCCAAGGTAAAAAGAACAGGCTCAGCAAGCAGGTTTCCAGCAACAGGCTGTCCCACTGGAAGCTCAAAAACGGTTCGCCTGCAACCATCAGCGAGAGGTAGCAGGCCCAGGCTCCCAAACAAGCGGGGCCCGCCCAAAAGCCGAACAGAAGCATCAAGCCGCACAGAGAACCGACGCCAAAGAGTAGGTCCGGTCCGATCCATTCCTTCATCCACAGTAAGGTAGGCCGTATTTGAATCGGGCCGGGGCTGGTTTCGCTTGCCTGGGCGAACACCTCGACGCGCTCCAAGTCCTCTTCGTAGGGCATGATGCCCTCTGCCCCAATCAATCCATCCGCCTGACTCCAGTAAGAGAGAAAGGCCACCAGAGCCACCCCGCCCAATAGCCTTCCAAAAAGCCAAGACGAGCGTGCGTAAGTCGAGGATTCTTTTGCCCTGCCCCATAGAGCAGTAACCAACCGCGAAACCCCTTGCCGATGGTTCGACACCCACCGATACGCGCATTCGACTACGCGGGCGAAAAATGGGCTTCGCCGATACAGCTCGTAAGGAAAACTTCGAGGATCGCCGCCGAAGGTTCTCGCCCGTAGAATCGCTTCTCCCCCTCGGCAAACATCATCGCCTTGTTCCGATATAAGGTAAACCGACTTTTCAAAATCCTCCGAGGACAGCCCCTCGAACCGGTCTTCCGCCTCTTGATAAGGCAAGTATTCGAGTGCGCTTCCCGTCCGAGCCCGCAACTTCTCGACACAACGGCTGCAGAAGGCGCAGTCCCCGTCGTACACGAAAATCGGTCTGTCCAGCTCCGCTTCCATTCCGTTTTTTCCAGTTTTGACTTCGTTTGGCTTCAACGTTGTTTTGCAGATTCGGTCGGACGACCCCACACAGTTTGTCCGTGCCTAATTTTCAAAACTATAGACATGGACAGCGATTCCTCCGAATCTAAACAACGCGAACGCATTCCCACGACTATTTTTTCGTCTGCGGGAGAGGCATCGCGGACACTGGCTAAGGAAATCGCCGATTTGATTCGCGCCCGCAACGAAGAAAACAAGAGCGTGGTTCTGGGGCTCGCCACGGGCTCGACTCCCGTCGGGGTTTATCGCGAACTCGTCCGCCTCCACAAAGAGGAGGGCCTTAGCTTCGCCAATGTCCGCACCTTCAACTTGGACGAGTACTACGGTCTCAATCCCGAACACCCTGAAAGTTACGCCGCCTTCATGCGGCGCCACCTCTTCGACCACTTGGATCTGCCGGAAGGCGCAGCAATCGTCCCCGACGGCACCTCGCCGAGGGCCGAAGTCTTCGACTACTGCCAAGGTTACGAAGAGCAGATTCGGCAGGCGGGCGGTTTGGACCTGCAGGTACTCGGCATCGGCCGCACAGGTCATGTAGGCTTCAACGAACCAGGCTCGGGCCGCGCCTCACTCACTCGCCTCATTCACCTCGACTCCCTCACCCGCAAGGACGCAGCTAGGGACTTTCTCGGAGAAGAAAACGTTCCCCGCTTCGCCATAACGATGGGCGTGGGTACCATTTTGGCCGCCCGCAAAACCGTCATGCTCGCATGGGGGAAGTCCAAGGCCGCCATCCTCGCCAAGGCCGTGGAGGAGCCCGTTTCCGACGCCCTCCCCGCCAGTTTCCTTCAAGAGCATGCCGACGCACGGGTCTTCGTCGATGAGGCCGCCGCCTCCGAACTCACCCGCCGCAAGCACCCGTGGCTAGTCGGCTCCGTGGACTGGGACGACTGCATCACCCACCGAGCCGTGGCATGGCTTTCCGTAAGGCTTAAAAAACCCATCCTTAAACTGATCGAAGAGGATTACAGCGAACACGGTCTGGCCGATCTTCTCACCGAACGCGGCCCTGCATACGACCTCAACATCCGCGTGTTCAACGACATCCAGCACACCATTACCGGCTGGCCCGGCGGCAAGCCGAACGCGGACGACACCCACCGTCCCGAACGCGCCGCGCCTCACCCCAAGCGTGTCCTCGCCCTAGCCCCCGAACCACAGGACGGCGTACTTTCCCTTGGAGGCACACTCCGCAGACTCGTGGATCAAGGGCACGATGTCACAGTCGCTTTCCTCACTTCGGGAAACCTTTCCGTCCACGACAGCGACGCTCGAAAGGCCATGGAGCTTTTGCTTGACCTCGAAGACTCCGACACCGATTCATTTGCCGCCAAAGTCCGGCGGGACCTTCTGGAAAAAGAGCCCTTTGCCTCGGACTCCTCTGACGTCCGCCGTCTCAAAGGGCTCCTTCGCCGTGGAGAAGCTCGCTCCGCCATGGAAACCTGCAGCGTGCCCGACGAACACATTCGCTTCCTCGACCTCCCCTTTTACGAAAAAGGCCGATACAGAAACTTCAATCCGACGGAAGAGGACGTGATGGCAATCCGCAGCCTTCTCTCCGAAATACGACCACACCAAATATACCTCACCGGAACTTGCGCCGAGCCCTCCTCCGTACAAGCCGTCTGTAACTCCTGTTTCACCGCCGCCTTCGAACAGCTTCGGGAAGAAAGCTGGACCAAGGACTGCCGTTGCTGGAAATACGGCTCCGACAGCGAATGGGCAGTGGAAGATATCGACATGGCAGTCCCCCTAAGTCCGGACGAACTGGCGAACAAAACCAAAGCCATATACCAACACCGCTCCCAACAAAGCCACCCCCCAGCAAAAAGCGCACCCTCCGCTCAGGAAGCTTGGCGAGAAGCCGAAAACGCCGCCCGGCGACTCGCCGACACTTTCGACAACCTCGGCTTGGCCGAATACGAAGCCATCGAAGCCTTCTCGCGATACCGCCCCTAAACCGCCCATTCCAGGATTGCCCCCGCCCTATTTTTCGGATTTCATACGCCCACAAAGTTTGACCATGAACGACCTTCCCGACGAAGTCGGACACCTCTTTCAGCTTCAAGGCACGCCTTCCACTGCAGTCGTGCATGGCAACGGCAACGTTAACGATACCTTTCTCGTCTCCTGCGAAGAAGCTGGCAAGCTTTCGCGCTACACCATCCAGCGCATCAACCACGAAGTCTTCACCGACCCCGAAGGGTTGATGGAAAACTTCTCCAGGGTGACCGCACACTTGGAACAAAGTGCCAACCGAGAGGAAAGGTCCATACGCCTAATTCCCTCAATCGACGGCACCCCCTACGCCCGTGACGGCCAAGGCAATTACTGGCGAGCCATGGAGTACGTGGACAGAAGTAAGTCCGTAGACGTCCCTGAAAACCCCGACCAAGCCTACGAAGCCGCCAAAACCTTTGGCGCCTTTCAGGCTCGATTGGCGGACTTGCCTGGCGACCCGCTAAGAGAAACTATTCCTGACTTCCACAACACCCGCAAGCGCTTCGATGATTTTCGTCGAGTCGTCGAGCAAGATCCCCTCGAACGCCTGGAAGAAGTGCGCGACCTAGTCTCCTTTGCAAACGAACACGAAATCCTGGCCGACTGTATCGACTCGTCCAAATTCCCTACCCGCATCGTTCACAACGACACAAAGCTAAACAATGTACTCCTCGACAAGGATACGGGTAAAGGCATCTGCGTCGTAGATCTCGACACCGTCATGCCTGGCTGTGCCCTTCACGACTTCGGCGACCTCGTCCGCACCGCCGCCTGCTCTGCCGAGGAAGACGAGCCTGACGCAAGCAAAATTCACTTTCTTCCCGACACCTTCGAAGCCATCGTGAAAGGTTATTTGGAATCCGCCGGATCCTTCCTCACAAAAGAAGAAATTCAGTGCCTGCCCGACGCCCCGAAAGTCATAACCTTCGAAATCGGCATCCGTTTCCTCGCCGACTTCCTCGCCGGCGACATTTACTTCAAAACCAAACGCCCCAACCATAACCTCGACCGCACCCGTGCCCAATTCAAACTACTTGCCTCCATGGAAGAAAATATGGAGGAAATGAAAGGCATCGTCGCTAGGCACGCCGCCGAATCGATTATTTAATTTATTCTCCCCCCGCTGGCAGACTCCCCGCGTAAGCCCTCCGCATGAAGCCAGCCAAGTGAGTCACCCTCGGACCCACGGTGGATTCTTTTTTCATGCTGGCCCGAACCTGCGTCAGGCACCCCACATTTCCGGACACGATCCAATCCGCCCCCGTGACCAACAAGTCTTTCACCTTGCGTCTCCCCAGCCCTTGTGCCACCTCGGGCTGGTCCAAGTTGTAACTGCCAGCAGACCCGCAACATAAATCCGGCTCTGCCGGCTCAACCAGCTCCACGCCCGACACGGACCGCAACAAACGCCTCGGCGCCTCTGTCACCCCTTGAGCGTGCCGCAAGTGACAAGCGTCCTGATAGGCCACCCGCAATGCACCTTTCAGCTTCGGCGGCTCCTCAAATCCCAGCTCATCCAGAAAAAGCGTCCAGTCCATAACCATCCCCGCAAACCGCTTCGCCTCATCTTCCTCCCGCTCTCCCTTAAACACCAATGGGTATTCTAACAACCCCGATCCGCACCCCGCGGCATTGGTGAGAACTGCATCCACGTCTCGCGGAAAAGCCTTTAGGTTAGTCCGGGCCAGAGCCCGGGCGTGGTCGCCCGCCCCAACATGCCAACCCAGCGCTCCACAGCAACCCTGCCCTTCAGGCACGATCACCTCCACGCCGTTGCGCAACAAAACCGCCAAAACATCATGGTTGATTTCCGGCTCTAGCACCTGCTGGGCGCAACCCGCCAGCATCGCCACCCTCGCCCTGGGTTTTCCTTCGGGCGAAGTCACTTTCGGCAACGGTCTTTTAACTGGTAACGACTCCGGCAACAAGTCCAGCATGGCCCGAACGCCCGACGGCATAAGCCGCCCGAACCTTCGAGCCAGCAACCCCAAAACCAAAGCAACGCGAAAACGTCCGGGCTTAGGCAAAGTCGACAGCAACAATCGCCGCCTCAACCTCTTCACTGGACCCCGCTTTCTCGTCTGCTCGGCCCTTTCTCGAAACGGGCCAATCAAATTCCTATACTCCACCCCCGACGGGCAAGAGGTCTCACAAGCCAAACAACCCAAACACTTGTCCACGTAAGGCAACGCCTTCTCCAAAGGCAACTGCCCCTCCAGCGTCTGCTTCATAAGCAAAATTCGACCCCGTGGTGTATCCATTTCCTGCCCCAACTCGACATAAGTTGGACAGGTCGGAAGGCAGAAGCCGCAATGCACACATGCCTGTACCGCCTCAGCCATCTCCGGGCCCCCAGGTCCCAAACGCTCGACGGGCAAGGCGTGCTTCATGCTTCCGTTCCAAATTTGTCTTCCGGGTCAAATACCTTGCGGACCGCCTCCATAGCCTCGCTCCTAGTCCACGATCCGTACCGGACCCGCGCAAGGCCGCCGCCAAAAGCCAAACCATTCAACCCAAGGTTCCTAATCCCATCATCCAG
>CAXGVD010000056.1:0-10251 GCA_964012695.1 uncultured Opitutia bacterium | reverse complement strand
AGAGGAGGGAACGCCGCTCCCCCTCGCTGGGCTCGCGCTTTGTCGGTACGGTAAATTCCTTGGGGTTGATGCGCTTGCGGTCCCGGTCTTGGGCGAGGAAGCCGCCTGGCACGGTGCGAAACTCCCGCAGGGCCTCCGCCCCGTAGCCGGTGCTCGCCGCCAACAGGCGCAGGTTTTTCTTTTTACCGAAGATTTCGCAGGCCTCGGGTGAAAAGCCAGGAGCGATGATGACCTCGCAGAAGATTTCCCTGATCTTTTCGGCCAAGGCTTGGTCCACCGTGTTGTTTACCACGATGATACCGCCGAAGGGGGCCTGCCTGTCGGTGGCGAAGGCGCGTTCCCAAGCTTCGGAAAGGTCGTCTGCGCTGGCCACGCCGCAAGGGTTGGTGTGCTTGAGGATGGCCACGGTGGGACGCTCGAACTCACCGATGAGGTAGGCGGCGGCGGAAACGTCGAGAATGTTGTTGTAGCTCAGCTCCTTGCCTTGGAGTTGCTCGAAGTGATCGAGGAAGGATCCGTACAGGGCCGCCTGCTGGTGGGGGTTTTCCCCGTAGCGCAGGTTCATCGCCTTGTCCGTCTTGATTTCCAAGCTCGTAGGGAAACCAGAAACGGCATCCAGGTCAGGCTCGTCCGCCTCCTCCGCAGCCCGCTCGCCAAGGTAGGCGGAGATAGCCGCGTCGTAGGAAGCGGTGCGACAGTAGGTCTTGAGGGCCAGCTCGCGGCGCAGTTTGCCGAGGGCGGCTTCATCGTCACCGCGGAGGACGTCGAGCACGCGATCGTAGTCGGCGGGGTCGCAGACCACGGAGACGTCCGCGCTGTTCTTGGCGGCGCTTCGAAGCATGGAGGGCCCCCCGATGTCGATCTGCTCGATGGCCTCCTCCGTCGTCACTCCCGGCTTGGCCACAGTTTCCTCGAAAGGATAGAGATTCACCACCACCAGCTCGATCATCTCGATGCCATTGGCCTCGGCGGCGGCGACGTGGTCCGGGTTCGCCCGCAGGCAAAGGAGCCCGCCGTGAACCTTCGGGTGCAGAGTCTTAACCCGCCCGTCCATCATCTCGGGGAAACCCGTGTGCTCGCTGACGTCCGTAACCTCCACGCCCTCCTCCCGCAGGAGGCGAGCAGTCCCGCCTGTTGACAAAATACGAAAGCCAAGCTCCTTTACCAGCGCCTTGGCAAAAGGCGCCACGCCCGTCTTGTCGCTCACCGAAACCAGTGCATACCGTTGCATCCCGCCCCTTGTGCCTCCCTTCCCGCAAGGTTCAAGCGTTTTTCATTCACAAGCGTGCGACAAGCCCCGAAAAGGGTTGGCCTGTCCCCAAAGCCCGGTAATCTCGAGAACCTTACTTTCTAAGCAGTGTCCTCCGAAAGCAAAGAGTTAGAAGGTCTCCGGGTTAACTTGGACAAACTCGTTCACAACTTGGCCGACTTTTCCTCTTCCGAAGCGGAAGCGGGGGAAACCTCGCATGCCTTCATTTATTTTCTTAGCATACACAACATGTCTGACCGCTCCATCACCCTCCTTGGCCGCAAGTGGGTCATCCAGAACGCAGACGGCACAACCACCGTCGTGGAGGGGGACAAAATCGTGGGCGAGACCCCCACCCTCGCCCCCGGCGAAACCTTTTCGTACAACAGCTATCACGTAACCCGCCAGGAAGCTTCCGCCACTGGATCCTTTCACGGGGTAGACGAGTTCGAGCAAAAAATCCACGTTCGCATCCCAGAGTTCCGCTTAAAGATACCCGAGACGCCGCAGACCGAAGAGGGCCCTCCTCCCCGAGCATGAAGCTGACCGACCTCAACCCAGGCGGCGGCATCGGGGCCAACTCGCTCCTCGTGGAAACGGGACCGTTCCGCTATGTCGTGGACTCCGGTCTTCACCCCAAATACGCAGGCAATGATGCCCTGCCGGACCTCTCGCTTGTCGAACCGGACTCCCTCGACTTTATCGTCCTTACCCACTGCCACCTCGACCACCTCGGCTCCCTCCCCCTACTATCTCGCAAAAACCCCGACGCCCCCATCCTTCTGTCCCGCCCAACCCAGATGCTCGCCCGGCGAATGCTAAATAACTCCATCGCCGTCATGAAGCGGCAACGAGCCGAGCAAAACCTCCCCGAATATCCCCTCTACTCCCGCCCCGACGTGGCCGCCCTTCGCGAACGCTTCCAACCCCTCAAGCCGGACGAAACGCACCACTTCGAGAAGGACGGCCAAAGCCTCGAAATCACCTTGCACCACGCGGGACACGTCGCCGGGGCCGTCTCCTGCACCGTCCGCGCCCCCGAAGAAACCGTCTTCTTCACCGGCGATCTCCTCTTCACAAACCAACGCACCCTCGACGGGGCCAAGCCGCCGCTCGAACCCGTGGACGTCCTCGTCACCGAGACCACCCGAGGCGCCACCCCACGAGCTTCCGGCGTATCCCGGGAGTCGGAAATCGTCCGCCTACTCCAAGACCTCCGCAAATACCTCAAGCGCGGCGGTTGCGTACTCATACCCATTTTCGCCCTCGGCCGCATGCAGGAAATGCTCGTCGTCCTCGACGAAGCCCTCCGCAACGGTGCCATTCCACCCACCCCCGTCTATTGCTCCGGCCTCGGCATGGACCTCGTCAACTACTTCCACGACATCGCCCTGCAAACCCCCAACCTCCGCTTTCACCGCAAAGTCCTCAAGAACCTCGGCGTAAAAACCCCCAGCCGAGCCCTCCAACCCGGCCGCGAACCCCACCCTGGCATTTACCTCGTCAGCAGCGGCATGTTGGTGGAGAACACCCCCTCCTATCGCCTCGCCGCCTCCATCCTCCACTCCGACCGCAACGCTCTTCTCTTCGTCGGCTACTGCGACCCCGACACCCCCGGCGGCCAACTTCTCGCCGCCCGTAACGGCTCCACTTTCCTCTTCGACGCCCTCGATTACCGAACCACCCTACGGGCCCCAATACGCAAATACGACCTCTCCGGACACGCCGACCGAGAGGAACTTCTCCACCTCTCCCAAAAGCTTCAACCCAAGACCGTCTTCCTCCACCACGGAGACCCAGAAGCCCGCCAATGGTTCCAACGAGAACTCTCCAAAAACACCGACGCTACAGTCCTCGACCCCGAGCCTCTCAAAACATACGAAACCTGAAACTTCTGACCGCCGCCATGACCGACGACGCCTCCGACGCCACGCCCTTCTCCGCCACCGAAACCGCCCCCTTCGCCCGCCCCACCGGACGTGCTCCCGACGAACTACGCGAAGTCACCTTCCAGCCCGGCATCGCCCCCCACGCCGACGGCTCCGTCCTCGTCTCCTACGGCCACACCCAAGTCATCTGCTCCGCCATGATCGAGAACAAGGTTCCCGGCTGGATGCAGCGTAAAAAAGTGCCAGGAGGCTGGCTCACCGCCGAGTACAACATGCTACCCTACTCCACCCTCACCCGCAAGGACCGCCCCATAAGCAAAGGCCGCCAAGACGGACGCAACGTGGAGATCCAACGACTCATAGGCCGCTCCCTCCGGGCCGTCCTCGACCTCAAGAAACTCCCTGAGAAAACCCTTTGGATCGACTGCGACGTCCTCAGAGCCGACGGCGGCACCCGAACCGCCTCCATCACCGGGGCTTGGCTCGCAGCCCGGTTCGCCGTGAACAAGCTCCTCGCCGGCGGCTCTCTCAAGCAAGACCCCATCCTCGACCACCTCGCCGCCATCTCCGTCGGCGTTTACAAAGACCGCTGCATACTCGACCTCGATTACCCAGAAGACCGCGACGCCTCCGTGGACGCCAACGTCGTCATGACCGGCTCAGGTCACTTCGTCGAAGTCCAGTCCTCCGGCGAAGAAGCCACCTACACCCGCTCCCAACTGGACGAACTCCTCGTCCTTGCCGAGCAAGGCATCGGCCAGCTGGTTGAGATGCAGAAGGACGAAATCCCAAGGGCGGCGAATCCCGACTCATGAAGCCTTCGGCGTGAAGCGCTTGACCCTTGGTTGCCGCCGCCCCCTTCGGTGGGTTGACAAAACGAAGGTGAGTAAGCATGATAACACACGCTCTTTTACCAGCAGCGCCCCTTAACCCTTCCCACTGCCCCTCAACCCGACGCCATCCCTTTTCTCGCATTCGAACCTCCCCGGTGGCAATGCCCACTCGCCGCAAAACTTGCGGCACCTTCTTTTCCACGCGTCCGGCGGGCAAGGAATAACCCATCGACCGGACCAAAGCCCAAATGAAAGAACAAGAACAATCGCCCTGCAGGGCACTCACAAGCTGTGAATCGCCCAAACCAGGCAAGCCCCCGCAAGGCGCCTTCAGCTCCCTGATCGAGCAATTGCAAAGAGCGATTTCCGAAGAAGGCTATGTCGAGCCGACCCCCATTCAAGAGGGTGCCATTCCTCACCTCCTACAAGGTAAGGACCTGATCGGCACCGCCCAGACAGGCACGGGAAAAACTGCTGCCTTCACCCTGCCCCTCCTGGAAAAACTCGCAGCCTCTCCCCAAAGGCCCCGCAAAGGAGCTCCGCGGGCCCTCATTCTTGCCCCCACTCGCGAACTGGCCGCCCAAATTGAAGAAAGCATCCAAACCTACGGCCGCCACCTAAAGCTCAACCACACGGTCATTTTCGGAGGCGTCAACCAGTACCGCCAAGTAAAGGCCCTCAATCGCGGCGTGGACGTCTTGGTGGCCACTCCCGGGCGCCTCCTGGATCTCATGGGGCAAGGCTACGTAAAGCTGGACCAAGTTAACACCTTCATCCTCGACGAAGTCGATCGGATGCTTGACATGGGCTTCATCCCCGATGTCAAAAGGATCCTCGCCAAACTGCCGCATCCCAGGCAAACTCTCTTCTTCTCCGCCACCATGCCGCCCAAGATGGAAGCCTTGGCCAAGACCATGGTGACGAATCCCGAGCGGATCGCCATAGCTCCGGAGAAGCCGGCCGTGGAAGTAATTACCCAAAAGTTGCTCTACGTGCGCAAGAAGAAGAAAAGCGACCTGCTAGCCTCCCTTCTCAAGGACTCCGCCATCAAGAAGGTCGTCGTCTTCACCCAGATGAAGCACGCCGCCAACCGAGTCGTAAAAAAACTCGACGCCACTGGAGTTCAAGCCGTCGCCATTCACGGCAACAAAAGCCAAGCCGCTCGAACAAAGGCCCTCGACGGCTTCAAGAACGGAACCTTCCGCGTACTTGTGGCAACCGATGTCGCCTCCCGCGGCCTGGACATTGACGACGTCACCCATGTCATCAACTACGACCTCCCCGTGGAAGCGGAAACCTACGTCCATCGGATTGGCCGCACCGCTCGGGCGGGAGCGGAAGGTGCCGCGCTCTCCTTCTGTTCCACTGAGGAGAAGGAACATCTGGCGACCATCGAACGCCTACTCGGTAAAGCCGTGCCCGTCGACCTCGAACACGGCTTTCATTGCGACGAATCCATGAACGCCGTGACCACCGCCCCGAAACCCGCATCCAACCGACGAGGCGGCAAACGCCGTCGCAGAGGACGATCGGGTGGCGGCAAACCAGGCGGAGACAACCGAGTTGCAAAACCCAAACCTCGCGGAAGACTTCGAAGCCGCGGCGGGCGCTGACGACGGCTCGTCTCACAAAGGGTCGGTGCTCCTAAAATTTTTGAACTACACCGCCGCCGAAAGATGAAAGCATGCGCCACTTCCTTCGCTCTCTTCAATGTCCGCCTTCTCGCCTTCTCATTCTTCGTCGCGGGCCTCGCACTCTCCTCCCGTCCCGCCAAGGTCGACTTCT
Organism: uncultured Opitutia bacterium; assembly: GCA_964012695.1. Taxonomy (GTDB): domain Bacteria; phylum Verrucomicrobiota; class Verrucomicrobiia; order Opitutales; family Seribacteraceae; genus CAXGVD01. Next base: position 4,495 of record CAXGVD010000056.1, on the reverse strand, counting down.
CCACCGAACTACGCCTTCAAACCACCCTCTTCGGCGACTACGGACTATATGAACAAAACAGGGCGTCCACGGACGGCTCCGAATTCGAGCACGAGTTCCGGGCGGACTTTTCAGCCAAGAAAGACGATCTCTACCTCCTCCAGCTCCGGGCCGGCCGCCGCCTCATCGACGCCGAGGAATTCCTCCGCCCGCCGGAGGAAGACGTCCTCCGCCTCCACCAAGCCTATCTGGACCTTTCCCTTCCCGGCTCCCGGGAACTCAACCTCCGCCTCGGCCGGCAAGTCCTCGACTACCAGCGCGGCATCCTCGTGGGCCCCGACGACTGGGACTTGGAAGGCAACAGCTTTGACGCCGCCCTCCTCCAACTCGACGGCTCCACTTGGGATCTCGACCTCCTCCACGGTCACCTCGCCAAGGACCACCATAACCAAGTCTCCCTCATCAGCCTGGAACGCACCACCCCCCGCCGCACCATCAACGAGTTCTACCTCTTGCGCTTCGGTCTCGACGCCGAAGAAGACACCCTCCCCCTCGGCGCCCACCCCGACATAGAAGTCTACAACCTCGGCGCCCGCATGGAAGGCAAGCTCTCCCGCCCCCTCTTCTACCACTGGATGATCAACTACCAGACCGGCGCCATGAAGATGAACCCCGAGAAGGACATGCGCTCCTACAACTTCGTCGCCAACCTCGACTACTTCGTGGACCACCCCCTGCTCCGAAACGTCGGCATCGAGTACTCCTACTCCTCCGGAGACGACGCCTCCACCCCCAACCGCCACGAAACCTTCCTCCCCCCCTTCGCCGACAGGCACGTCCGTTCCGGCACCATGGACTGGATGAGCATGATGAACGGGGAAACCTCACCCTCTACCTCTTCGCCGACCCTCACCCCGACCTCGAACTCCTCCTCGAATACCACTACTTCCGCCTCCCCTCGCAGGATTCCGCCTGGTATGTCGCGGACCTCTCCGCCGCCTGGGCCTGGGCCGGCAACAACTGGCCCGGAGCCACCAACGCAAGCAAGGACATGGGCTCCGAACTGGACCTCCACCTGACCTACGCCAAAAAACCCAACCGCATCTACTCCCTCGGCTACTCCGTCTTCTTCCCCGGAGACCTCATCACCGACTGGAGCGAACCCCAATGGGGCTGGGGAAGAAACAACACCTCCCGCTGGGCCTACTTCCGCGCCACCTTCAAATTCTAGCCCCGGAGAAACAAACGTTATGCGCCGGCCACTCCTCCTCGCCCTTCCCCTCCTCCTTCCCGCCTGCCTCCTCGCCGAGACCGTCGTCACCCTCGTCATAGGCAACCCCCGAATCCAATCCGGCGAACGCCTCCGAAACGCCGAAAAAGGCGCCGCCGTCCAAAACGGAGACGCCCTCCTCACCGGCCCCGGCGAACTCCTCATCCTCAAGCTCGCCGACGGCGCCGACCTCGTAATTTCACCAAAAAGCCGCGTCACCCTGAACGCCAAGGAAGACGCCCCCGAGAAAAAGGAACTCGACCTCGACCTCCCCGAAGGCTTCCTCTGGGTCCGCGTCCCCAAACTCAAGAAAGACGCCTCCTTCAACGTCCACACCCCCGCCGCCACCGCCGGCATACGAGGCACCGCCTTCAGCGCCTCCGCCCGCCAAAACGGCGGCAGTCAAGTCTGCGTCTGCGAAGGACAAGTCAAAGTCACCAACAAAACCACCGGCCTGGAAGCCCTCCTCAAGCAAGGCCAACTACTCCAACGTCAAAACCAAGAAGACGCCTCGCCCCCGCAAAAAGACCTCAAGTTCCTCAAGCGCCCCACACCCCGCACCCAAAACTGCCTCGACTGCCACCAAGGTGGAAGCTCCCGAGACGGACGCTACTAAGAAACTCCAAAAAGACCACGCGCGGAACGGGAAGAGGCCCTTGCCGCCGGGGAAATCTTGCCGACCGCCAAGAATGGAGAATTGCTGAGAAAGGCGTTGAACAGCGGACTGGTACTTACAAAGGAGAGAAGACCTACGCGCTCGAGGACCTCATTCCTTTGGGTTCGGACCGTACCGGTTCGCGCCGGGGACGCTGTCCGCGCAATAAAGAACCAGAAGCCAGATGCTCCCGACCAACGCCACCAAGCTAAGGATCAGTGTGATGGGAGCAATAAACGGAAGGACTCCCCTATCCCCATCCAAAATCATATTCAATGAGAACAATCCAAAAGCCTGATGCGCGATCACCGGTGCAAAACCGACAAGAATCATCCAACCACTTTTCCCTGTGTCGTGCAACCGCCTTACGCCAACGGCCAAAAAGGGAAGAAGGGTGGCGAGCGAGTAGACCGTGGAGACGGGTTGGAACTCCAACTTGCCTTTGCCCAAGACGACGACGTCGATGATTACGGTCAACGCGTAGAATATGAACCAGAACAAGAAAAACATCCAATACTCCTTGCGCCGGGCGCGGCCCTCGAAAGTAGCGTATTTCTTGAGTACTTGAAGGTACCAACTCATATCTTTTCACCTTTTCTTACTTTGGTTGACTTCTTCGAAAACCCACGGCGGACTTCCCATTCAACCCCAGTGTACTTGGGTGAAACGAGTACGCCCATTACAATTTCCCTCGAATTTTGTAACGGGGGCATTGGAGCGACTCCGGGGCGCAGGTTCGTGGTGCAGTAAGGCACTCGCCAGCGTCCTTGCCGGCTTAGCGCGAGGCTTTGCAGCAACAAGAGGTCTTATGGGACCTATGAGGCCTGTAGGTCCTAGACTTCCCTGAATGGCGAAAAAGGCCCTTTCGGACGACAGCAGCCAAGGGCGGCCTTTACTCCACTCGCCAGAGGGCGAGAGTGACAGGCGGCTGGCGGAGGGCGTCACCTTGGCGAGGGAACTCGTCGGCAAGACCTCCGGAGTCTGCGGCTTGGGTGGTGAGGATTAGGGAGGAAGCTCCGAATGGCTCCGGGGTTGCGGGTATGAGGGAGGCGTTCTTGGCCGAGGGGTTGACGGCGAGGAGGAGTTTTTCGGGGCCGGCGGATTGGTCGGCGTTGAGGAGGAGGGCGGCGGCTTGGCCGTCGGAGGCTTCGAAGGTTTGGTAGTAGGTTTCGGGCGGAGTTTCGGCGGGGCGGAGGAGTTTGCCGAGGGGAGAGAGGCGGAAGGCGACGAGTTGGCGGAGGTAGGCGTGGTGGGCGGCGCGTTCGGGTTGTTGAAGAAGCGAGTAGTCGAGCGCGTTAAGGTCTCCTCGGAGGTAGGTGTTGCGGACGCCTTTCTTGGAGCGGAGAAAATCCTGGCCGGCGGAGAGCATGGGAACGCCGGGGGAGAGGAGCAGGATGGCGAGGGCGAGGCGATGGCGGCGGATGTCGAGGGCGGTGGGCCGGGCACCGTTGCGGTGGGGGTTTTGGGTGAGGCGGTCGATGAAGGCGTAGTCGTCGTGGGATTCGAGGTAGCGGACGAGTTGGGCGGGGCGGGCGATTGGGCGACGGGCGCGTCCGGTGAGCCAGCGGAGGAGGTCGGCGGCGGAGCCTTGGCCGAGGACGTAGGCGAGGAGGCCTTCCCGGAGATCGTCGTCCCAGAGCGAGTAGGTGGTGTGGTTGATCTCTGCGGGAAGGCGTCCGCGGAAGCTCCATGGCTCAGCGATGAGGTGTAGGCCGGGCTTGATGGCCCGCAGTTCGGTCTCGATTTCCCGCAGCAGAGGAAGACCTAGGAGTTCGGCGAGGTCGAGGCGGAAACCGTCGAGGTCGAAGGCGAGGAGTAGATGCTTGAGGCTGTCGAGGACGAGACGGCGGACGGCGGGGGAGTCGGTCCTAAGGTCGTTGCCGCAGCCGCTGTGGTTGGTGAGGCGTCCAAGGCGGTCGGTGGCTAAGTAGAGTGCCTTATCGATGCGGACGAGGTGGTTAGGGAGGCCAACATGGTTGTACACGACGTCTAGGATTACGGCAAGGCCGGCGTCGTGACAGGCGTCCACGACCTCCCGGAACTCGGCGGAGCCGGAGGCTTGGGCGGAGCGGGTGGAATAGTGCGAGGCGGGGGCGAAGAAGTTGACGGGCATGTAGCCCCAGAAGTATTCGTCGGGGGTCTCAGCGTCAGATTCGAGGACGGGTTGGAACTCGACGGCGTTGACGCCGAGCTTGTGGAGGTGGCAGTCCTCCGAGCGTAGCCATTTGGCAAGACCGGAGAAAGTGAGGCGCTCGACGGAGGAGAGGTCTCCGGGGGCGTGGGCGAGAAGGTCGCGCATGTGGGCTTCCACGATAACAAGATCTTCCCGAGCAGGGGGAACGTGGACGGGGCGGTCGCGCCGACGGAGGGAGCGGGGATCCTGGACGATGCCGGGGCCGGCGGGTCCGAGGGCGGCGACGGCGTAGGGGTCGAGGATTGGGGCCGAGGCGTCAAAGGCGGCTCCGGGGGCGACTTCGTCGTCGCCGTCCACGAGGTAGTGGTAGAAGTGGCCGGAGAGGTCTTCTGGGAGAGCCCTTTCCCAAGCTCCGGTGGCGTCCTTGTGTAGGAGCTGGGAGGAGGCGTCCGAGAGG
>CAXGVD010000055.1:0-10275 GCA_964012695.1 uncultured Opitutia bacterium | reverse complement strand
GACCCCAACGGCGTCTATGTGGACACGGGCGACTTGAAGAATGAAAAGCCTGTTTTTGCCGGAGGAGACGGCTTCTATCTTTGGTATGACAGCGCGGAGTGGAAGATTTCCGACAAGGTGGGTGGCGGGAAAGTCGTCTCGGAAGGCAAGGGTGGCCTGAACGAGCGCTGGTCCAATCGCGGGAAGGTTCGACACTTCCCCGACAAGGATTTCGCCAAGGACGGCTTGTTCCGTCTCGCTGTGGCCTGCCAAGGCAGTGAAGACCACGCCACCGCCATTCGGCTCTTCAACCAGTTCATACGGGAGTATCCCGACGACCCGCAGGTTGCCGACGCCCACCTCAGCCTCGGAGACCTCGTCATCGCCGCAGTCAAGCCCACGGAAAAACCCACCTTCCGGCAAATTACCAAGGCTCGCATGCACTACGCCAAGGTTCGCGAACTGGCTCCGGACAACCCGCAGTTGTTTCACGACTCCACCTTCAACGACGGCAACCTACTTGAAACCGTGGCCAAGGAACCCGAGGGTCATGTGAACTTCTATGTCGGAGACAAGGACGAACTTTCCTCCTCCGAGTACCAAGCCGCAGGTGAGCGCGCCGTTGCCGCCGCTCGCATGGAATCCAACGGCACCGCCTCTTATCGTCCCGTGCCATTGCCCGAATTCTCGAAGGCGGATGCAAACAGCGACAAAGTCGTTGATTACGGCGAATTTTTCGACGCCGTCACTCTCGCCCTCTACCAAGGCATGGAAGGGGTATTCAGAGGGTACATCGAGAAATTGGGGGAGGGCGGAGACCCCGCTGCGATCTCTCAAGCCACCCACAAGATTGGTTTTGCCTGCGAGAAACAAGGTCGTCCCGCCGAAATGCTCCGCATTTACCTCGGAGACATCACCAAGTACGGGAACAACCCCGGAAGCGTGGGCGTGGATGACATGCTCAAGGTCTACGTTCAGAAATACGAACATTACGACAAGCTTTACGGCAAGACCCTCACTGTACTCGAGAACGTCACGGAGAATTTGGACCAAGACGCCGCCTTTACTTATAAAGACCCCTTAAAAGGAAACGTGGAGATTAAGGGAAAAGTGCGGGACCACCTCAATAACACCCGCAACCTTACTTGGTGGCTTAACACCGAATTCGTGGGCATGGACGGGAACCTGAAGACCCAAGTCGTGCGCAACGCCCGAGCCGTTCAGAACAACAATAAGGTCAAGGATCAGTTCGAAGGCTATGTCAAAAAGTACCGAGAATTTCGGGCCGGACTCCCTGCCGCTGAACTCGCTCCCTCCGTCGCCTTCCGAACAAAACTGAACGAAGCCCAATCCGGCGGGAAACGCACTTTGGAACTTCGTATGAGAGCCATTCTCAAGGAAGAATACAGCCCGGACAGGGATGACTTCGTGCACGCCAGTCCCTTTGTCCTCGTCTTTATCGCGGAGAAGTTCCTCGAACGCGGCCGGCAGGACGAGGCCCGCGCCGCCATGGAGCGTCTGCTCGACGTGTTCGGGGAAGTCGGTGGCGAGTTCCTCTTCGACGCCCATTTTCTTCTCGGCAAGGCCGCCTTGCCCAATCACGGCAAGGCCTCCGCCCACTTCGAGCAAGCCCTCATCAACTCCTCCTGGCACGAGAAGGCCCCGGAAGCCTCCCTCCTGCTGGGAGACTCCTTGTTCCAATTGGGTAGTGTCGACAAGGCTGCCTACGAGCGCGCCTTCGCCGTTTTCGAAGGCGTGCGCGACGACACCGATTTGACCATCGCCCAGCGGGCTCAAGCGTCTTACATGATGGGCCAGTGCCAATCCTCTCTTAGGAACAGAGACATGGCCGCCTATTACTACAGAAACACGACCCGCAACTTCCGAGCCGGCGGGGATGTCGTGGATCAGGCCTTCAGAAAGGCCCTCAGCCACACGGACGACCCCGAGCAGAACGAACAAATAGACCAAGCCTATCAAAAATGGAAAGCCGACTACAACCGATGAAAGCTTCTTTGCGGGCTTGTGGAGTCGTCTTGGCTTGGTCCGTTTTCTTTGGAGCGTCCTCCTTCGGTCAGGGAAAGACCCTGCTCCAAACCTATAAGGGACCGCTTCAAGTCAAGATCGTTTACAACAGCGGCAAGGAGATGACTGACAGAATCGTCTCCTACGACGGACGACTGAAAAAAATTCAGTTGGGTACTACCACCATCAACCTTCCCAATAAAGTGAATCTGGAGCGGGGCGGGCATCTTCAAAAGTGGTGGAGCCGAGACACTCAGGCCCGGACCAAGTTTCCGAAGTTTCCCACCGAGTCGGGGCTCTACGCCGGCCGGCTGATTTCCTACTACAAGCAACGTTTCCCTGCCGAGGTGAACGCCATCGTCTACTCTTGGCCCGATGCGGCGAGGAAGGTCTTTTTCGACCTCGCTAACGAGCAGTACGACGACAAAATTCTGCAAGCCGCCCGCCCCTATGCTTACCGAGCCCTTAATTTCCACGAGATTCCGCCCAATCTCTTCCCGATTCACGATAACTGCCTCATCTTCGCCCAAGCCCTTCTTGCCAAGGAGCAGTTCAACGAGGCCTTCAACCTGCTTTATTCCCTGAACCTTGCCAAGCTCGACGAGTACGGCTACCGGGAGTTCTCGGAAACGGCCCTCGGCCTCGCGGGCAAGATGATCGCCGCAAATCCAGCTTCCGCCAAGCACGTCCAGACCCTCCTCGCCAAGGTGAATATTCGTGACGATGCCAACGACCACCAAGCCTACCTCGAACTTTGTGACGCCCTTCGTCGGGCGAAGCAATACGGCGAGGCCGTCAGCGAGTACGGCCGTTTGCAGGCGGTCTTGGCCAGGTCGCCGCGAAGCCCCCTGAAGAACCTCGTTGGTATCTGGCCCATCTACTGCCGGTTCAAGCAAAGCGAAGACCACATGACAAACGGCGCGAAATACGCCGCCGCCGCCGCCAATCCTTCTCTTACCCCCGAACAAAAGGCCCAGTACGCCGCCGCGTCCCGGCAACTTAGCGCCTACGCCAACCAATTCTTCAATGCCGCCGAGCAACCTCTCCTCAAATTGGCCGACAGTCCACCCAAACGGCAGTCCAACGAATACTCCCTTTACAAGTTGTTGCGAGCTATACACAAGGACTTGAACGCCCGTCGACAGGAAGACCTTACCCGAGCCCTGCAGGCCGCCGCCCAACAAGCCGCCGCTGCCGGACAGGAGGACGATGCCCGGGCACGTATGGCTCAAGCTGCCTCCGCCACCGCCGAAGCCGCAGAAAGCCGCCGCCAATCCGTGCAGGAAGTCACCGAAGGTATCGTCATGGCTCGCGTTGGCTTGGACTGGTTGCCCGAATCCCTCCTCATGGCCGGAGGCGCCTACACCAAACTCGCCGCCCGACAAATCGCCGAACATGAAAAACTCTCCGCTTCCGGGCGCCCCGACGAAATAGAGAAAAGCCGCAAAAGCATCAATGGCTACCTGGAGGCGGCCCGAAATGTCTATGACCAAGTGGACCGTTTCTTCAAAGGCAAGCCCGTCGCTGCCGAGGCCTTGAAACTTAAGGCCGCTCTTCCCGCCGGAGTCTGAGCTTTTTTACGTATTTGACCCACCCGCCTTTTCCGCCAACCTGCCCCCTCGACGTACAACCAACACAATCATGAAAATCGGTAGCTTCCGAACCCTCCTCGTCTTTCTGCTGGTCACCTGCCCTGGTCTGCTGGCTTCCACGGTGCACGCCCAAGGGGACAAGTCCTTTGGCGAGCAAATGATGGAATCGTTGGGATGGACCTTCCTCATCCCATTCCTCTTCATGATCATCGCCGGCGTCACCCTCATTATCTACAATGGTATTTCCATCCGCAAAAAAGCTTTCGTGAAGGAAGAAGTGGTGGAGCCCATTATGGAGGAGGTCAGTCGCCTCAACATCGACGCTGCCAAAGCCCTCTGCGAACAATATAAACTGCCCGTCACCGCCGTCCTTAAAGCCGGCCTGGACCGCATCCAAGATGATGAGCTGGATACCGAATCTATCGAAAAAGGTTTGGAGGAGGCCGCCGCCATCGAGCTCTCCAAGCCCTACACTTGGATTAACTTGCTCAACACCATCGGTTCCATCGCTCCCATGGTTGGTCTGCTCGGCACCGTCACAGGCATGATCGGGGCCTTTAGCGTGTTGACTAGCCAAGGCATGGGCGGTGACGCCAGCAAGGAAATGGCTGGAAACATCGGTTCCGCCCTCTGGACCACGGCCTCCGGCCTCGTGGTGGCCATTCCTACCCTCGTCGCCTATTTCATCTACAAGACCAACTTCGGCAAAATCGCTGCCGAGGTGAACCGCGTCGCCGGCAATATGGTCTTCACCCTCGTGCGGGCCGCACGCGGCGGTTTCGACGAAGAAGGGGGAGAAGAAGGCGAATATTACGAGGAGGACCCTGGTGCAATGGGCGAAATCGCTCCCGTTCCTCCGCCTCCCGCCTAAGCCCCGTTCGTCCACTTTCCACGTTTCGTAAGCCAATCATCGGACACGCGGGATGAAGGCCGTCCAGCTCGACGAGGGAAACGATTCCCTGGACCTGACGCCGATGATCGATGTGGTCTTCCTCCTCATCGTCTTTTTCCTTGTCGTCGCCAAGCAGGTCTCTGAGCGCTATGTGGAACTGGAAAAGATGAGCGTGGCCAAAAAGTCTCAAGTGGCGGAAAACCCGCCTAACCGGACCATCATCTCCATAGACGAAACTCCCGAGGGACAGAAATTCTACTGGGGCGAGCAGGAAATCGACCTCGAACAAGTCGGTATCTGCGTGGGCAAAAACCCCGACTGGAAGGTCTTTCTCCGGGTTCATCCGAAGGTGACCCACGCCGTCGTGCAGGACACCTTGCGTGCTATCGGTAATGCGGGGCAAGTCGATGTGATCTTTGCCACATGGATGTCTCCGGGTTGAGAAACGCAGATTGAATCAGTCATGGAATTCTTTCGCAAAATCCTGAACGAAGAGGACACCGTCGATCTCACTCCCATGATCGATGTCGTCTTTCTCCTCCTAATTTACTTTATGGTCACCACCATGCTCAAGCAACCTGAGGCCGAGCTTTCCATCCAGCTTCCCGGCAAGCCGCAAAACAGCGAGCTGAAGCCCATGCCCATGGTTCAAGTGATGATTGGCGATTCCGGAGAAGTCCTCTGGAACGGCTCTGTGATCGAGTCTCCCCCCCCGCCTCTGGAGGAAATCTGGGCCTCCAAAGGCGACATCGACGCCGGCTACCAAAAGCTCGAACTTGTTAAGCAGCTCAAGGCTGAGAAGAAAGAAAGAGACGATATGATTCGGGCTGGTAAACCCAAGGAAGAGGCGGAGTTGAAGGTGGAAATCAGTTCCTCTTCCATCGCGGCCCACCAACACTCCGTCAGCGTCCTGAACGCCTGCGCCGAAGCCGGCGTGGAAAAGATAACCTTCGCCTTCGATTGAGAAGGTCCTGGGAGCGGTCCACACTCCGCGCTCCTTTGTTTTTCCTGAAAGGTCTTCCTTTCGCAACTCGTCAACCCGTTCGTCTCATGCCGATTGTAACCAAGTTCCTCCATACCAGGATGCGCGTGGACGACCTCGACCGCACCGTCAAGTTCTACCAGGACGTATTCGGCCTCGAAGTCACCAAACGCCACGAATCCCCGCGCGGTTCCAAGCTCGTCTTCCTCGCTGTGCCCAATAGCGACGAGGAAATCGAAATCACCTACTTTCCCGGCTCAGGCCCCGTGCAAGTGCAGGAAGACCTCATGCACCTCGCCTTCGAAGTCGAGGACATGGAAGCCTTTGGCAAGCACCTAGAAGCCGTCGGCGAAAGCTTCAGCGACGGTCCCACCGAAAGCTCCTCCGGTTCCGTCTTCGCCTTCGTGGACGCCCCTGAAGGCTACGAAATCGAAGTCATTCAAAGGCCGGCGCCTGGCAATTGAAGCCGAAGAGCCCGGTCATGAGGCCGCCCATTCTCATCCTCATGGGAGTGTCCGGTTGCGGCAAAACGGTGGTGGGCCAAGCCTTGGCTCGGCGCCTCGGTTGCCCATTCATCGAAGGCGACGACTTTCACCCTTCCTCCAATGTCGCCAAAATGCGCTCGGGCCTTCCTCTCGACGACGAAGACCGGAAGGACTGGATGGCAGCCCTCCGGGCCGAGATAGAAAGGCAAGCCGACCAGGCCATCCTTTCCTGTTCCGCCCTCAAGCGAAAGCACCGCGACTACCTGCGGGATCTCGATCGCTCCGTCCATTTCCTTTACCTCTGGGGTGAACGCGCCCTCCTGCAGGAACGCATTGGCTCCCGCCGAGGCCACTTCTTCGCTCCCAAGTTGCTGGACAGTCAGCTCGAAGCACTCGAACCGCCCGACGACTCCGAAAAGGCCCACGCCCTGTCCATCGACGACACCGTGGAAAATATCGTTGCCCAAGCCCTGCGTCTGTTGGACAATTGTGGGTTTTAGTTTCCCCGCCTTAACCCGATACCGCCTCTCCATGAAGACGACTTTCCATAGCCTGCTCGCCCTTTTCCTCCTGCTGGGCCTCTCAGCCTGCGGACCCGCCGGAAGCGATGATTCCGACGACAACGTCTCATCCTGTTGTGACATCAACGCCTCATCCTGTTGTGACATAGACGCCAACGAGTCCTGTTGCGACGTCGAAGACGAGAACGCTACGGGCGGCGCCGATTTGGACGATAACGGCTCCCGCGCCAACGAAAGCTCCCTATCTTGGGTTCCCTTGCTCGACAGCGGCAAGCTCGACGGGGGCTGGGTTCTCACCGACTTCGCAGGCAAGGGCGAGGTGAGCTTCGATGAAAACGGCTCCCTGGTCCTCGGCATGGGCGTTGAGTTGACTGGCGTGCACCTGCCGGATCTCGGCGACCTCCCCGTAATGGACTACGAAATCGCCCTCTCCGCCAAGCGCGCCCAAGGCGGCGACTTCTTCTGCGGCCTTACCTTCCCCTACGGAGAGTCCAACGCCACCCTCGTTCTCGGGGGCTGGGGGGGCGCCCTCGTCGGCATCTCCAGCTTGGACGATTTCGATGCCTCCGAAAACGATACCGGAGATGTCTACGCCTTCGAGGAAAACCATTGGTACGATGTCCGCCTCCGTGTCACCAAGGCCAAAATGGAGGCGTGGATTGGGGACAAGAAAATCATCGACTGCGACGTTGAAGGCCGCAAGGTCAGCATGCGCCCCGGCGAAGTGGAAATGTCCGCCCCGCTCGGCATCTGCACCTACGCCACCTCCGGAGTGATCCGCAACTTCCGCATTCGAAAACTGAACCCCGACGAAATTCCTACCAACCCGCAACCGTAACTCTTTCATCACGATCATGAACGCTAAACGAATCCTCGCCCTCCTTGCCTTCACGTCCGCTGCCGCTGGTCTCGTCGCCCAAGACAAAGAAAAGCCCGCCGCTGAAGCCGTCGCATCCGAAACTCCCGCCGAACCGGCCATCAACTTGGCCGCACCACCGCAGCAGAAGCTGGAATTGGTGCGGGTGGCGTCCCTCAACACCGTTGAGGCCAATCAGGAGTTCCAGAAAAACGTCCGGCTTGTCCAGCAACAACGTGCTTTGGCCGTGCAGATCGTGAGCCGCCTTGAAAAAGTCCAGGACAAGGACGAACACGATAGACTCCGGAAGCAACTCCAAGACCTCCAGGCCAAGCTCAACGAGAACAACCGCATGATGTTTTCTACCTATGGCTTCACTCTAAACCGTAACTATGTCCTCACTGTGGAGAAGGCTCATGTCCACATGTGGGTGACCGCTGAAGAAGCCGCCGCCATCAATGCCCGAAATGAACAGGGCAAGGACGGCGACGAAAAGGACGCAGGCCAAGACGATAAGAAAAAACCGGGTGGTCTGCGGGGACTCTTCAACAACAAAAAAGACTGAAGGGGCCTACAGCCGCTTTTCTTCAAAAGCGGTCCCTGCATCCGCTTGCATGCAACCCGCTATAGCGGGCCCAGAGTGTGCAGCATTATATAGCCTAAGCCTAGACAGGAAGGGAATATCCGCCGCCCACCAACTGCATTGCCACGCCAAAGCCGCGAATATTGGCGTCTTTTCAGGGGGCGGAGACTTCCAACCAGGAGGCGTTGAGGTAATCGTAGAACTTGCGGGGCTGGGTGGTGCCGGTCTTGTAGTAGAGCCAGTCGCCAGTGGAGAAGCGGAAGAAGAAGGGATGGGCTTGGGCGTTCGTCCATATCCAGCCGAGCTCCGCGTCGTAGAGCCAGATGGAGTTGGTGTCCGTTCCCGAGCGGTAGAGCCAGCCGTGGGTTTCGTGGTATATCCAACTGTTGTCGTTTCCGGTTTGGAAGTAGTGGCCAAACCAAGGGAAGTAGCGCCAGCCTGCGCCTTTGTCTTCCGCATGGGCCCAGGTGTTTTCGGCATTGTCTAGCACGTACACGCGAATGGCGAAGGGGGATGAGGTGGCGTTTCCGTCGGAGACGGTGGCGTTGAGGTCGTACTGGTTGTCCGCTCCGAGGTCTGCGGGGTTCTCGAAGTCGGGGGCGGTCTTGAAGGTGAGGACGCCCGTGGAGGCGTTGAGGTCAAAGAGTGCGTGGTCCCCTGTGGTTTGGAGGGCGTAAGCTAGGATGTCCTTGTCCTCGTCGGAACCGGTGAGGGTGACGACGGTGGCGTTGTTTTCCGTGACGCTCAGGCTTAGGACGCCATTGGCTTGAGTGTTGAGAATAACGGGAGTGGAGTTGAGCTTGGTGAAGTGTGCGGTTACGGTTTTGTCCGCGTTCATGAGGAGAGTGACGGTGGCGGAAGTGGCGTTGAGGTCACCAGTCCAGTTGGAGAAGGCGTAGCCCGTAGAGGCGGTGGCGGAGAGTGTGATGTTGGCGTCCACTAGGTGTTGGCCCGAACCAGAGACCTCGCCCCCGCCGCTGACATTGGCGGTGAGGGTGTAGTGGGTGATTTCGGCGACGTCCATGAGGGTGACGTATAGGGTGAGGGGCGTGGCGGGTGTCTGGCCGTCGGTGATGGTGATGGTGAGGTCGTAGCGTCTGTTGGCATCACCGTCCGATGGGAGTTCGTAGTCGGGTGCAGTCTTGAAGGTGAGAAGGCCGGTGGTGTCGTTGAGATCGAAGAGGGAGGCGTCGTCTCCCGAGAGGGAGAAGATGACCGCGTCGCCGTCGTCGTCGGTGGCGTTAAGGTCGATGGTGTGAGTGATGTTTTCGTATATGTTGACGGACAGGGTGTCGTTGACGAGGCTGTGGAGGAAGCGAGGAGCGTTGTTGAGTTTGGTGAAGTGTGCGGTGAGGTTTTTGTCCGCGTTCATGATGAGGGTGAGGGGGTTGGCGGTGGCGTTGACGTCTCCCGTCCATTTGGAGAATGCGTAGCCGGAGGCGGGGGTAGCGGTTAGGGTGGCGGAGTCGTCTTTTTCATAGGTGCCGTCCCCCGTGTCGGTCACGGAACCCCCGGAGCCTTGGACTTGTGTGACCAACTTTACGTAGGTGGCAGCGGTGGTTCCGGATTGGGTGACGGTGGCCCGAATGGAGAAGGAGGAGGCGAGGGCGACGCCATCCGTGTAGTGGACGGTTAGGAGGTAGACGTTGTCGGCGTCCGCGTCTGCCGGGGAGGCGTGGCTGGGTGCGGTCTTGAAGGAGAGGACGCCTGTGGAGGCGTCGAAGGTGAAGAGGGCTTCGTCGTTGTCGGAACCGAAGGTGAAGGTGACGGTTTCGCCGTCGGCGTCGGTGGCGTTCAGAGTGGCTACGGTGACGTTACCTTCCTTGAGCGTGAGGTTGAGGGAACCGGCGTCGAGAGCGTTGGTGAGGACGGGAGGGGAGTTGACTCGGTATTCGTAGGCTCCGAGGTCTGGGGCAGAGCCATAGCGGGTTTTGCCGAGGAGATCGGTGGAGGGGTAGTCTGTGACGGAAGTGGAGGCTTGGTTGATGGCCGGAGAGGAGGATTGGAGGGTGAGGTCGTCGTCGGCGGAGCCGTATGTGTTGTCGGCCCCGTCGGCGTCGGTGAAGAGTGGGTCGGAGGAGAGGTTGTTCGAGCCCGTGAGAGACCCGCTGGATTGGGTGGGATTGAAGAGGGAGTACGAGGCCGTAGCGGTTTGGGAGTTCACGAAGACATCCGCTCCCGAGCTGGTGGCGGAGTTGCCCCAGAGGATGGAATTTTCGAAGGCGACGGATTCGCCTGAGAAGAGAATGGTTATGCCGCCGTAGTTGGCGGAATTGCCCGTGAGGGAGCAATTGACGAATCGGGTGGAGCCTTCGCCCTTGAGGACGCCGGAGTAGTTGTTGGCCTTGTTGCCGGAGAAG
>CAXGVD010000054.1:0-10388 GCA_964012695.1 uncultured Opitutia bacterium | reverse complement strand
GTGAGGTTGTTGGCGGCGTGGTGTGTGTCTGCGGAGTCGATGCCGTGCATGATTCGGATGCGTATGTCGGCGACATCGTCACCGTCGGTGTCCTTGAGAAAGATGAGGTCGGGGGCGGAGGCGACGATTACGCCGCCATTCCAGAATGTGAAGCCGGTGGGGTTGTGGACTTTGGCGAAGACTATGGCCTTGTCGGCCACGCCGTCGCGGTCTTCGTCGGGGAGGATGGAGATGGTGTCGCCCATTTCCTTGAGAGGTTCCCATTTTGGGTAGGTTCGCCAGGAGGCGACCCAGAGGCGACCTCTGGGGCCCACGCCCAGCTGGACGGGGTTGATGGCCTCGGGGAACATTTCCTCAGAGGCGAAAACGTTGGCTTCGAGCCCTTGGGCGAGTTCGAGTTGGGCGACGGTGTCTTCGGGGGACATGTATTTGACCGTGCCTTCCTTGGCGGCACTGCTGCTGCGGGACTTGCCGCCCACATTGGACTTGACGGATACGGGGGGCGGGACGTTGGAGTCGTCGGCCTTGGCCTTTTTCCCTTGGACGGCGGCGTGCACGACTTTGTCGCGGTTGTTGGTCATGACGTCGATCATCTCGAGTTCGTGGAAGAGGGCGTCCTTGTTGGACTGGCCGTCCACGAAGCGGAGGCCGGAGCGGCCGCCCCAGACATCGTTGCCGTCGGTGGCCCGGTAACGGTTGAACCAGTGCCAGTTCTTGTCGAGGACGGCGGTGTTGATGAGAGCGAGGTGCTTGTGATCGACAGGGGCGGGTTTGCCAAAGATGGCCTTGTGGATTACTTGTGCAAGGAGCTTGTTGCCCTCGTTGGTGAGGTGGATGCCGTTGAGGGTTAGTGCCTGCTTGTTTTCGGCGTACAGCTTCTTAGAGGCGGTGAAGAGGTCCACGTATTCGAGCTTCTTTTCCTCGGCGACCTTGGCGGTGACTTCGGTGTACTTGCCGAGGCGTTCGTTTTGTTCCTTGCCGTCGGGGAGGTTAGGGGACTCGAGGTTTTCGTGGGCGATGGGGGAGAAGAGGACTATGCGTGGAGCGGATTTGCCGTTGTATTGCTTGCCGAGGGTTTCATCCACCCACTTGGCGAGCTTGCCATGGTAGTCGGCGGGGTTGTTGCTCCAGGCTTCGTTGGCGCCGAAGAAGGTGAGGATGACGTCTGCCTTAGAAATGGTGAGGTAGCTATGGGGATCGATGAAGCCTCGGTTGCGGGGCCGCCTGTCGATGGTGTCGCCGCAGAAGCCGTGGTTGCGGAAGGCCAGTTCCTTGTCTTGGTGTGTAATTTGTGCGTAGGTTTCGAGCCAACCGTGGTGCTGCATGCGCTCGGCCAGAGTGTTGCCTAGCAGTACGATGCGTTCGCCTTTTTTAAGTTCGAGTGCGGTTGCGCCCGTGGCGGCTCCGGTCAAGGTGAGGGCCGCGAGGAGTTGTTTGGCGAGTTTCTTCATGTGGTGGTGTGGTTGGTCGGTTGAATATGGAATAGAGTTTGCGGGACTGGGGAGGTTAGGAAAAAAGAGTCGGAATGGTAGGGCAGGGGGGGAGCTTGGCGAGGGTTTTTTAGAGATTCGGGCCGGTTTCTTTGGGTTGGTTGAGGTTTCCGTCGTTGGTCCGGGCTTTCATGCAGGCTGTGGCGATGGCGGTCAGGTTGGTGAGGAAACTTTGTTTCTCCTTGGCGTTCAACCCGCGCAGGGCTTGTGATTCCAATTCTTTCGCCCGTACTAGCGCTTTGGCAAAGGTATCTTGGCCTGAGGAGGTGGTGGAGACTATGTGGCGGCGCTTGTCTGCAGGGTCAGGTATACGGGCCACGAGGCCCGCCTTTTCCATGCGTTTCATCATGGCGGCGATGGTGTTCGGGTCACTGGTCATACGTTCGACGATTTCTACTTGGGAAAGGCCGGAAAGGCCGGCGTCGGTTGCTTCCACGAGCCAGCGTAAGGCTACATATTGGTCTGGGGTCAGGTTCAGGTCTGCGAGGCGACGCATAAAGGTGTAGTTAAGTCGCATCCAGCAATTGCGCAGGAGCGGAGGCAAGCGGCGGCGTGAGGGGTGGTCCGCGGGCAGGTCCACACCTTCAATGAAATTTTTTTCTGGCTTTGACCGCGACAAGGTTTGACAAAAAAGTACGTACAGGTACTAATTGGTTTCTTTTTGTATAAGCAACTTGAAAAAGAAGACGAAGGTTTTCTTTTCGGTCAAAACGAACTTTGAAAGACATTTATTAGAATGATGACGAAAAACGAACAGAGGAATCGAACCGGCGGGCTGGGCGTTGCGTTGGCCCTGGTTTTGGCGAGCGGTTTCGCGGGTTGTCCGCAAAAGAAAATTCAAAGGGGTGGTTCGGGCGAGCTGGTCGTGGCTCCCTTGCAGGGTGGAGGCCCGGCCGCCGAAGCGGTGGACGCGGATTGGCTTTATTGGCGGGGCCCGGACGGTACGGGGGTTTCCGACCAGACGGGTTTGCCCGACGTGGTGGACGCCAACGACACGGTCTGGACTTATGAAATTCAGGGTGGCGGCGTGCCCGTGGCCGCAGGCGGGCGCATCTATCAGTTTGGCTACTACGGGGTGACGGATGACTTGCAGGAAGCACTCGTCTGCATGGAGGCCGCCACGGGCAAAGTGATTTGGGAGCATCGCTACAGCGACTTCATCTCGGATATCGTGTACAACCGCTACGGGGTGGGGGCCGCCGCCGTGGACGGGGAGACGGGCAACGTGTACTTCCAGACCAGTCCTGGCCTGCTCCTTGGTTTCGACAAGGACGGCAACAAGCTTTGGGAGCGTTCGCTGATGGAGGAGTTCGCTCGCCTCACCTTCCCGAACGGGCGCACGGGCGGTCCTTGCGTGGATGGTGACCTCGTCATCATACACGCTATCACCGCCAACTGGGGCAAGGGCGGCCCTGCCCGGGACCGTTTCTACGCCTTCGACAAGCGCACTGGCGAGCTCGTATGGCACTCTACCCCGGGCATCACGCCCAAAGACAGTTCATTTGCCCCGCTTACATTCGAGGACTTGCCGAATGGACGCCGGGTCTTCTACAGCGGGACGGGTTGCGGAAATGTGGTGTGCATCGACGCTCGCACGGGACAGTCGCTCTGGCGCTTCCAGATGTCTTATGGCGGGGTGAACTCCGGGGTAGTTCTGCATGGGGACTTGGTGGTGGCCGTGCACGGCAAGGAAAATGTAGACGCCACGGACATCGGCCGGATGGTGGCAATCAAGAAACCCGCCAAGCTTCCCGCTCACGGCGAGGAGATGCTCATCCTCGGGAAGGAGGATGAGAAGTGGCGCAACAACGAACTGGAGGCATTCACTAGCACGCCCACCTATCGTGAGGGCCGGGTGTATTGTACCATCAAGACCGGCGAACTTCTTTGTGTGGCCGCCGATACAGGGAAAATAATCTGGAGCCTCAAGCTGGCCCCTGATCAAGTGCACGCTTCCCCCACTTGGGCGGACGGCAAGCTGTACGTGCCCATGTTCGACGGGAAGTTTTGCGTGGTGAAGGACAATGGCGATGCTGGCGAAATACTCAGTGAAACCCATCTGGACGGGGCTTGTCTGGCGGCGCCTTCCGCCGCTTACGGGCGGGTTTTCGTCCAGGCCAAGAACCGGCTCTACTGTTTCGGTTCCGACCGACCCGCGCCTGATTTTGTCCCTACGAAGTCGCCTTCCGTCGCCGGTTCGGGCGAGGCCGTCGCCTTGCAGGTGGTGCCCGCCGAGTTCGCCGTGAAGTCGGGAACCTCGCAAAGCTTCCAAGTTTACTCTTTGGACGCGGCGGGCCGCCGCATCGCCGAGGTTAAAGACGGGCTTAATTGGGAGAAGTGGATACCGCCCACGGCCAAGGTGAAGGTGAAGGTGGACGCGGAAATCTCCAACGCCGGCGTACTCACCGCCGCTGCGGGCGCCAAGCTTTCCGCCGGAGCGCTGCGTGTGACGAACGGCTCGGTGTACGGCGTGGCCCGCGGTCGCATTCTGCAGGATCTGCCCTACAAGGAGGACTTCGAGGAAGGTTTCTCCTTCGACTTTAATTCTACCGATGGCATTCCTTTTTCCTTTCCGCCGCTGCCATGGCTCGGGGCCCGGATGCGTTGGCAGGTGCAGGATATGGACGGTAACAACGTGGCTGGCAACACCCTCGATCGCGTCCTCTTCCAGCGGGCCATGAACTTCCTTGGTCACAAGGACATGAAGAACTACACGGTGGAGGCCGAGGTGATGACCGACGGCAACCGCCGCATCAAGTCCACAGTCGGTCTCGTCAACCAGCGCTACATCGTAGCCCTCGTGGGGAATTGGCAGAAGCTGGAGGTGTTTTCCAACTACGACCGCTTCAAGGCCTCCGTGCCGTTTCCCGTCAAAACCAATACTTGGTACCACCTCAAGACACGCGTGGACGTTAACTCGGATGGTTCCGGCGTGGTGCGGGCCAAGGCGTGGGAAAAGGGGACGGACGAGCCCGAGGCTTGGACCATCGAGGCTCCGCATGCTAATGTTCACAAGCAGGGTTCGCCTGGCGTCTACGCCCTTTCTCCGCAAAGCCTCAAGAAGGTTTACTTCGACAACATTTCCATCACCTCCAACGAGTAAGGAGAACTTAAACATGAAACTCGCCGACAAGACCCTTCCTCTTTCCTCCGCGGTTCTCGCCGCCGCCGCGCTTCTGGCCGGAGCGGGTGCCGCCCACGCTGCCGACTGGCCCGCTTGGGGTGGAGACGGTTCCCGCAATATGGTTTCCTTCGAGAAAGATGTCGTGCTCGACTTCGACCCCGGCCGCATGAACGAGGACGAGGTCGTGGACATGAAGACGACCAAGAATGTCAAGTGGGTGGCCAAGCTAGGCTCACAGGCCTACGGCAACGTTACGATTGCGGACGGGCGCGTCTACGTTGGCACCAACAACGAGTCCCCCCGGGACGCGGAAAAAAAGGGCGACCGCGGCATCGTCATGTGCTTTAACGAAAAGACTGGCGACTTGGAGTGGCAGCTCGTCATACCCAAGCTAGGTGCGGGCAAGGTGAGCGATTGGGAGTATATCGGCGTTTGCTCGTCCCCCGCAATCGAGGGCAACCGGGCCTACGTCGTTACCAACCGATGCGAAGTCGTCTGCCTGGACGTGGAAGGTTTCAAGAATGGCAACGACGGCCCATTTAAGGACGAGGCCGCCTATGTGAAGCCCAAGGGCGGCAAGGACCCACTCAACGAGAAGCTGGACGCCGACATCATCTGGAAGTACGACATGCGGGACGAACTCGGCGTCTTTCCCCACAATGTAACCAGCTCCTCGGCCGTCATCATTGGCGACATGGTCATTGTCGCCACTTCCAACGGCGTTGACTGGTCCCATACCAACATTCCCGCCCCGCTCTCCCCCTGCTGGATTGCCCTGAACAAGAACACGGGCGAACTCATTGGTGAGGATGGTTCCGGGGCCGGCCAAAACGCCCTTCACGCAGCTTGGTCCTCCCTCACCTACGGCAAGGCGGGCGATAAAGACGTGCTCATCTGGGGCGGCACCGACGGCTTTTGTTACGGCTACGCCTCCAAACCCGAGAAGGATGAGGAGGGCTTCGACGTCTTTAACCCCATCTGGAAGGTGGACTGCAACGAACCGCACTACTGGAAGGACAAGGACGGGAAGAAGATTCCTTACGCTACCCCTCCCGGTCCCTCCGAACTGATCGGTACGCCCGTCCTCTATGAAGGCAAGGCCTATGTCGCCATCGGTCAGGACCCCGAGCACGGGGATGGAGTGGGCCGCCTCAGCTGCATCGACGCCGCCACCGGCAAAGTTATCTGGAAGTACGTCGACGTGGGTCGCACCATTTCCACTGTCTCTGTAGCTGACGACCTCGTCTACGTGGCCGAGTACGCCGGCCTCATCCACTGCCTCGACGCGAACACGGGCAAGCTCTATTGGAAGCACGACTCTTTCAGTCGCATCTGGGGCTCCACCCTCGTGGTGGGGGAAAAAGTACTCCTCGGCAATGAGGACGGCGACCTTCTGATCCTCGACCACGGCAAGAGCAAGCCCACCGTTAAAACCATGGACATGGGCGCGCCTGTTTACAGCTCGCCCGTGGTGGCCAACGGCACTCTTTATGTTGCCACCCAGACCCATCTCTACGCCATCGGCAAGTGAGGGCGAGTTCCTTCCTCGGACAAGCAACGTGAGCGCCGCCGAATCCTCCTCCGGAAAAGCCCTCGTCTGGGGCTTGTTCCTTCTCATGTTTATCCTGCACCAAGACTTTTGGTGGTGGGCGGACGACACCCTGGTGATGGGCTTCATGCCCATCGGCTTGGCCTACCACGGCTTGTTTTCTGTCGCCTGCTCTGGTCTGTGGGCCTTGGCCTGCTTCCGGGCGTGGCCGGAAGAACTTGAGCGATGGGCGGAGGAAGGCTCCGCTCCTAGGGACGGCGCCGAGAAAGAGGAGGGTGCTTCATGAGCGAGTTGCCGCTTATCTTCGCCCAAGCGGGCGAATACGCCTCGCGCACCCCGCTCGTCGTCTTGCTCGTTTACATGGGCCTCCTGCTAGGGCTCGGTGTGATGAGCAGTCGTCTCTTTCGGGGAACCAGCAAGGATTACTTCGTTGCCAGCCAGTCAATCGGACCCTTCATGCTGTTGATGAGTGTGTTCGGCACTACCATGACGGGTTTCGCCTTGGTGGGTTCTTCCGGCAAGGCCTTTTCTCAGGGCATAGGCACTTACGGACTGATGGCATCCTGGAGCGGCTTGATTCACTCGGCTGTCTTCTTCGTCATCGGCATCAAGTTGTGGTCCTTCGGGAAAAAGTACGGCTACGTCACCCAAATTCAATTCTTCCGGGACCGCTTTGATTCCAAGCAACTGGGCTACCTGCTCTTTCCCATCCTCGTGCTCCTCATCATCCCGTACCTGCTGGTCGGTCTGATTTCGGTCATGAAGGTGGTGCAGCCCATTACTTCTGGCATGTTCCCGGAAGCGTTTCCTTTACCGGACAAGACGCTCTCCAACGGCAGGACTGTTCCGCATCCGTTTGCCGGCGGCGTGCCCGGTTGGTTGAGCGGCTTGGTGGTTTCCTGCGTGGTGTTATTTTACATTTTCTTCGGCGGCGTGCGCAGCGCGGCTTGGGCCAACACCTTCCAGACCGTGGTGTTCATGATTACCGGTGTCATCGCCTTCTACATGATTGCGGACAAGTTGGGCGGCGTGGCCGAGGCGGCGGAAATCGTAAAGGAAAATGCTCCTGGAAAACTTGTGCGGCAAGGCTCCATCGGGGACTGGCACTTTTTCTCCTACCTTTTGATTCCGCTTAGCGTGGGCATGTTCCCCCACCTTTTCCAACACTGGCTCACGGCCAAGAACGCCAAAAGTTTCCGTCTCACCGTCATCGCCCACCCGATTTGCATAGCCATCGTCTGGGTGCCCTGCATACTGATTGGGATATGGGCGGCAGGCCTGTATGCTGCGGGCGACCTCCGCATCCCGCCTTTGCCTGGAGGCGGCGGACCGAACGCCAACGCCGCGCTCGCCACCATGGTGGGCGCCTTGGTGGAAAACCCGCTCCTTTCCGGTTTGCTTATGGCGGGGATTCTCGCCGCCATCATGTCTTCGCTGGACTCTCAATTTGTCTGTCTCGGCACCATGTTCACCAATGACGTGGTGGTGGCCGTCAGCGGCGAGGGCAAGTACAGCGACAAGCAGCTTATATTCTTTTCCCGCGCGTTCATTGTGGCGATCGTGACGGTGTCCTACTTCATGGCTTTGTACCTTCAGGGTTCCAGCGTGTTCTCGCTTGGCGTGTGGTGCTTCTCCGGTTTCGCCGCTTTGTTCCCTTTGGTGTTTGCCGCCGTGTATTGGAAGCGGGCCAGCTTGGGCGGAGCCGTCGGCTGCATCCTCGCAACCGTGGTGACTTGGTTCTACTTCTTCTATCAGGATATCTTCCTTGAAGCCGGCAAAGGGCACGGCGAATACCTCGTGGTCGACGTTATGCCCGTCACCTTCGTGTTTCTCGCCTCCGTCGCCGGCATGGTGGCGGGCTCCATGCTTTGCAAGCCGCCCTCCAAGGAAACGTTGGACAAATTTTTCCCCTCCTGAGCCGCCCTTCGCCTTTTCCTCCCCGGCTTGAATCAATGCAAGCCATCAACCTTCATCACCTAGATATGAGTTTGGAAGACAAAGTAAAGGAAGCCGCCGAGGCCTTGGACGCCCACGCGGTCGAAATCGTCAAGTATCACTTCTCTCCCGAAACAGGGTGCAAGTTTTGGCTGGATTGGGCCGATGGGCAGGACTGGAGCCCCGCCGAGGAAATCACCTGCTTCGCCGATGTTTTGGAGAAATTCCCCAATTTTCAAGACGAGTGGCTGCGGGACCTGCAACCCGGCGTTTGGGTGCCCAAGGAGAAGGAGGGGCAACCCTTCAACATCTTCGAGACGGGAGGTACCACTGGCATGCCCAAGCAGCGCATTGGCTGGAATGACTACAAGGTCGATTACAGCGAGTTTTCCGAAACCCTGAACGACGACCACTTCCCCAAGGAACATTTCTGGATTATGGTAGGGCCCACTGGGCCGCGCCGCCTCCGCCTCGCCATCGAGCACCTCGCCAACGTGCGGGGTTGCTCCTGCTACTTCGTGGATCTCGATCCCCGCTGGGTCAAGCGCCTCATCAAGGAAGGGCAGGGGGAACAGGCGAAGGCCTACATGGAGCATGTCGTGGACCAGGCCACCACCATCATGAAGCACCGGGAGGTGAGTGCCGTGTTCACCACGCCCAAGTTGCTGGAGGCCATAGCCGAACGCTTCGAGGAGGAGGGCTCGTCCCTTTACGACGCCGGCGTCAGGGGCGTCTTCTGCGGCGGCACCACGATGGATCCCCAATATGTCCGCTTTCTCACCGAGGAGTTGCTGGAGAACAAAATTGGCTTCGTTCCCGTGTACGGTAACACCCTAATGGGGCTGGCCAAGCCCAAGCCGCTCGGCCCCGAAGACAAGTTCTCCATCACATATCACGCCCCCCAGCCCCGGGCCGTTTTGCGGGTGGTGAACCCCGAGACGAACAAACCCGTCGAGTACGAGGACTGGGGACGGGTGGAACTCACCACCCTGACCAAGGAGTTCTTCATGCCTCGCTTTCTGGAGCGGGACGAAGCCATGCGCCGTCCGCCCACCGATCTTTATCCGTGGGACGGGGTCGCCGAGGTGCGACCCTTCGGCGCCATGCAGAAGAAAATCGTAGAGGGCGTATACTGAGCTTTTCATCTTTCCAGAAACCGTGCCGACCTTCTTAGTCCGAACAACCCGATCCGCCACCTCTCCTTCAACTTTCACGCACGCACCACTATGATAAATATTCCCGTACTCCGCTGGGGAGAACCCTACGAGAGCCTGAACCAGGACGAAGTCGTCCACTTCCGCACGGGCGAGACCCTCGCCAAGGTGGGCCAAGCCAATCCCGGCTTGCTCGCCCGGGACGCCCGCAAGGCCCGACGCGCCCGAGAGGTTCTGCGCGAGATTCCCATCGCCGAACTGGTCGAAAGGACCAAGAAGGCCGCAGACCTCTACCTCAACGCCACCTTGCCTTTGGGCGACGGCGAGCAAACGCCGGACGACTTCGCCAGACAACAGTCCGCCTCCACCGGCCTGCCCGAGCACATGACTAAGTTCAACATGGAGAAGAACCACTTCGTGTTAAGCAACATGGACCAGATTCTAGACGCTCTCACCCGTGGCCTCGACCTCGACATTCTCACCCGGGGCTACGGCGTGGAGTCTCGCAAGCCGGACCTCCCCGTCAGTTATCAGGCCCAGTCTCCCGCGCTCGGCATGGTTTTGCCCTCCAACTCTCCCGGAGTGCATACCTTGTGGCTGCCCGTCATTCCGATGCAAATCGGTCTCATCCTCAAGCCCGGCCCGCAGGAACCATGGACCCCCTACCGTATGGCTGCTGCCTTCACCGAGGCGGGCATACCCAAGGAGTGTATGGGCATCTATCCCGGCGGCGGCGAGATGGGGGCCGAGGTCGTCAACCGTTGCGGGCGGGTCATGCTTTTCGGTAGTGCCCAGACTGTGAAGAACTATGCCGGTAACGCGGGCGTCCAAGTCCACGGTCCCGGCTACAGCAAAATCCTGCTGGGTGACGACCTCGTGGACAAGTGGGAGGACTACATCGACCTCATGGTCGACAGCATTTATAAGAACAGCGGTCGTGGCTGCATCAACTGCTCGGGCGTGTGGGCCTCTCGTCATACCAAGGAAATCGCCGAGGCCATCGCCGAGCGAGTCGGACCCATTGAAGTCAAGGATCCCGAGGACCCCGAGGCGGGCCTCGCTGCCTTCACCGTGGAAGGGCAAGGCGAAGCAATATGGGACATGATTGAGGAAGGTTGCAAGGAAACCGGTGTCAC
>CAXGVD010000053.1:0-10613 GCA_964012695.1 uncultured Opitutia bacterium | reverse complement strand
CTTGGGCCTCTTGGCTAAGGATTACGAAGGCTACAAGAACTTGTCGCTGGTGGTTTCGGACGCCCACGTCGAGGGCTTTTATTACCGCCCCCGCACGGATTTGGAGAAACTGGCCGCCCATGCCAAGGGGCTCATTGCCTTCACGGGATGCCTACAGGGCTGGGTGCCGCAAATGCTCCTGAAGAAGAACTTCGAGGCCGCCCGTAAGGCGGCGGGCTGGTTCGTGGACGTATTCGGCAAGGAGAACTACTTCGTGGAACTGCACAACCACGGCATCCCCGAGCAAATCCAAATCATACCCGATCTCCTCAAAATCGCCAAGGAGTTCGACCTCAAGGTCATCGGTTCCAATGACGTGCACTACGTCCACGGGGACGACTGGCAACCACACGACGCTCTCCTCTGTATCCAGACCGGTTCCAAATTGGACGACGCAAAGCGCATGCGCTACGACGGCCGCGAGTTCTACCTCAAATCCCGCGAGGAGATGGACCTGCTCTTCAAGGAGTGCCCCGAAGCCGTGACCAACACCTTGGCGGTGGCCGAGATGTGCGAGGTCAAGCTGCCCTTCGGGGAAAACAATTACCCCGTCTTCCCCATGACCGAGGAAATCGAGGTCACGTACAAGGACAACCTCGGCTACCTCCGCCACCTTTGCGAGCTAGGTATGACCGAGCGCTACGAGGTGGCCTACCTCAAGGAAAACGAACGCTCCGAAGACGCCGCCTCCAAGACCAAGGAACTGAGTGAACGCATCGACTACGAACTCGGAATCATCGCCAAGACCGGCTTCATCGACTACTTCCTCATAGTCTCCGACTTCTGCCAGTGGGCCCGCGAGCAAGATATCCCCGTGGGACCGGGTAGAGGCTCGGGTGCCGGCTGTCTCGTGGCTTACCTGCTCGGCATCACCGACATCGACCCTCTCCGCTTCGGCCTACTCTTCGAGCGCTTCCTCAACCCCGAGCGCGTGTCCCCTCCCGACTTCGACATCGACTTCTGCATGCGCCGCCGCCCCGAGGTCATCGAGTACGTGCGTGAGAAATACGGACGGGACTGCGTGGCCAACATCATCACCTTCGGCACCTTCGGGGCCAAAATGGTGGTGCGAGACGTGGCTCGAGTACGGGACCTCCCCTTCGCGGAGGCCGACCGCATCGCCAAAATGGTGCCCGACGACCTGAACATCTCCCTGAGCGACGCCGTAGCCAAAAGCCCCGACCTCAAGACAGAATACGAGAAGAACCCCCTCTGCCGCCAAATCGTAGACACGGGCAAGGTCATCGAGGGCATGGTCCGCAACGTGGGCACGCACGCTGCCGGCGTAATCATCGCAGACAGGCCCCTCCGCGAACTCGTGCCCCTCACCACGCAGGACGGCGCCCTCACCACCCAGTACCCCAAAGACCCCGTGGAGGACCTCGGCCTCCTCAAGATGGACTTTCTAGGCCTCAAGACCCTCACCGTCATCTCCGAAGCCGAAACCCACATCCGCCGCCTCACGGGTGAGGCAAGCTTCAGCGCCGCAGACGCCCCCACGAACGACCCCGCAACCTTCCGCCTGCTCAACGAAGCCCGCACCATCGGTGTTTTCCAGCTCGAATCCGACGGCATGCGACGCCTCTGCCGGCAGATGAACATCACCGACGTGGACGAAATCATCGCCCTCATCGCCCTCTACCGTCCCGGCCCCATGGAATGGATACCGGACTACATCCGGGGCAAGGAAGACCCCTCCACAATACGTTTCCCCCACCCTCTCCTCGAAGACGTCTGCAAGGAGACCTACGGCGTCATGGTCTACCAGGAACAAGTCATGGAAGCCGCCAGGCGCATCGCCGGCTACACCCTCGGCGGAGCCGACATCCTCCGCCGAGCCATGGGAAAGAAGAAGCCCGAGGAAATGGCCAAGCAGCGCGAAATCTTCGTGAAGGGAGCCAAGGAGACGAACGACATCGACGCGAAGAAGGCGAACGACATCTTCGACATCCTCGAAAAGTTCGCTGGCTACGGATTCAATAAGTCGCACTCTGCCGCCTACGGCATAATCAGCTACCACACCGCCTACCTGAAGGCGAACCACCCCGTCTGCTTCATGGCAGGCGTTCTCGCCTGCGAACTAGGCAACGCGGACAAGCTCTCGCACTTCCTCGGCGAATGCGCCGAGATGGGAATCGCCGTACTCGGCCCCGACGTGAACGAATCCGGCCCCACTTTCACCCCAATCCTCGGCAAGGGCGAGGAACCCGATGCCATCCGCTTCGGTCTAGGGGCCGTGAAAGGGGTGGGAGACGCCGCCTCGCGGATCATAGTGGAGGACCGCGAAGCCAACGGCCCCTTCCCCGGCTTCAACGAATTCCTCGAACGCGTGGACCCCAAAGCCATAAACAAGCGCGTACTCGAACACCTCGTCAAGTCCGGCTCCTTCGACTCTCTCGGCGAAAGCCGCTCCGGCCTGCTCGCAGACCTAGACCGAATGATGGGCGAAGCCCAGCTCCGCCGAAAGGACCGAGAAGCCGGCCAAGGGACCCTTTTCGACCTAATGGGGGCCGACATGATGAATGCAGGCCCCGCTCCGATAGAGGCTTTGCCGACCCCGACATCCGAAGCCGCCGAACCCGCCCCAGAGGAATTCGGCGAACTGGAAAAGCTCGCCAATGAAAAGGAACTACTTGGCTTCTACCTCTCCGGGCATCCCGTGGACACTCTCGGCGGGCTCGGCGAACTTGCCGACGAATTAGACCCCGCCATACTCGACGATCTCCAAGACAAACTGCCCTTCCGTCTCTGCGGCGTCGTCGCCGAAACCGAAAAGCGTTTCACTAAGAAAGACGGGCGCCCCTGGGCCCGCTTCACCCTGGCGACCAAAAGAAAAGACCTTTCTCTGGCCATGTTCTCGGAAGCCTACGAACAGTATGGCGTCAACCTCGGGGAAGGGGAAATTGTGGTGGTGGAAGGCGTGGCCAGCCTCCGAAACGGGGAGGTCCGCATGAATGTCACGAGCGTCCTTCCCGCCTCTCGCATCCTTCCCAAACTGACAAAGGAAATCACTTGGCTACTCGACACCGATTCCGAAGACCTCGCCCCCTTCCTCTCCGAAATGCATGCCCTCTCCGACCTTGGTCACGGCAACGCTCAAGTGCACTTCGCCTTCTCCGGAGAATCCCGCGAAGACGCCCTTGTGGTGGAAACGGACACACGTTTCACCCTCAGCCTCACGGTCGAACGCTTTAAAGAATTCCGCGCCCGACCCGCCGTCATTGGGGCCCGCGTTCTCCTCCATCCGCCTCCGCCCCCGGAAATCCCTGCATGGGAAAAACGCGCCAACGGGTAGGCTGGAAAAGTTAGTAGTCCTCAGACTTCCGCTTCGTCCACTTGGGTTATGGAAAGGGAGAGGCCGGTGCTGGGCTCTATTTCCAGAAAGGCGCCTTGGATACGTACGTCTTCTTCGGCTACGGGGCATTTTCTCGGCATCCCGTCTCGGAAGCGACCCACGCAGGCTTCAATTTGGCGCCCGATGACCGAGCGCCTCGGGCCCGTCATGCCCAAGTCGGTGAGGTAGGCAGTGCCGGCGGGGAGGATGCGGGCATCCGCCGTGGGGACATGGGTGTGGGTACCTAGGACCGCGGCCACCTTGCCGTCCAAGTGCCAACCGAGGGCGACCTTTTCCGCCGTGGTCTCGGCGTGAATTTCCACGATGACGGCATCTGCCTTTTCGCGGAGTTCCTCGACGAAGCGGTCCGCAGTGGCGAAGGGACAGTCCACTTTGGGATTCATAAAACTGCGGCCAAGGACCGTGAAGATGGCAAGACGAAAGCCGTCCTTGGAGAGGAGAAGGCGGGCGCGCCCGGGGTTGCTCGCAGGGAGGTTGGCAGGACGGCAGACGAAGGTGAGACCGTCAATTTCGTCGTCGAAGTTTCTTTGGTCCCAGACATGGTCGCCGAGGGTGAGGGCGTCGAGGCCGGTTCGGTGTAGCTCCAAAGCGATTTTGCCGGTGATGCCCGCGCCACCCGCCGCATTTTCGCCATTGGCGATGGCGAGGTCGCAACCGAGTCTTTGGCGCAGAGCGGCCAGTTTCTCCTTCAGGATTCGGCGCCCGGGTCGCCCGACGACGTCGCCAAGGAAGAGAACTTTTCGCATGTGAGAGCGCTCAGTTTTGGTAGTAGTGAAGGAGGCGGTCGTGGGCGAGGAGAAGGAAGTCGTCCTTGCCGTCGCCGTTCAGGTCCGCGACAAGACCTTCGCGCGGTTCCCCCCCACTACCCTTGCGGCCTCGGTAGTGGAGGTTTTCCTCGAAGACATGGAAGTGCATCACGCTCTTCCACTCCTTGCCGTCGTCCGTCCGGCGGAAGAATTCGAGGAGGTGGCCGGAGGCGTCGAGGCAAAGGAAGTCAAGTACCCCGTCGGAATCGAAGTCCCCGAAATCTACGGCGTCGTGGCTGACGCCGCGGAGCTCCGTGCCGAACTTGCTTAGGGTGGCGAGGCGGGGCAGGCCGACTTGGGGACCGAGAGGGATACGGCGGAAGGCGTTTTTCCCGAAGGCGAGCAGTTCGGCGGGGCGATCTTGGCAGGCGGGACGCAGAAGGAGGCGTTCGAGATCCATGGGGCCGACTTCTCGGGAGCGGGAGTGACGGTACACGCCGTCCTTGTCGCGAGCGAGTTCGTCGAAGTGGCCGGAGCCTCGGTAGAAGAACAGTTCGAGGGAACCGTCTCCAGAAATGTCGTGGACGAAGGGGGCGAGCAGTTGTTCGCCGGCTGAGCGCGAGTTGAATTGATCCACGACTTGGAGTTCGTCTCCGCGGAGGGCGACGGCCCGGACGTAGCCTTTGCCCGCAACGAGGATCTCGGGGCGTTCATCACCGTCGAGGTCGGCGAGGCCGAGGCGAATGGAGGGGAGGCCGGCAAGGAGGCTTTTGCGGACGGAAGAGTCCTCGGCGGCGGGCGAGAGGACGCCCTTTCCGTCTCCGCGCAAGAGCAGTGCGGGCTCTCGGGAAGAGAGGACAAGGAGGTCCAAGTGACCGTCCCCGTCGAGGTCGGCAGCAATGAGTTCGGAAGGGTCGCGCTTGATGCCGTCGAGTTCGAGTTCGTGGGTTTCGGTGGGTTCGCCGGAGGCGTCGAAGGTGAAACGTCGAAGAACGTAGTCGTACCGCTCCTTAGTGACGAGAAGGAGTTCGTCCCATCCGTTCCCGTCGAGGTCGGCACAGGCGGCGCGCACGGGTTCGCCTACAGCGGTAACGGCCTTGGGAAAGCGGAAGCGTCGGTCGTTTTCGAAGGACGTGAAGCCGACGAGTTTTTCCTCGGGACTTACGACGACGAGAAGCGCTCCCACCTTCTGGCCGAGCAGGTTGCCGCCCGCGAGGGACTCGATGCCGCTGAATGAAGGGAAGGAAGCGGGTGTGGAGAAACTGCCGTCTGAGAGGCCTCGAAACAGAAGAATGGAGGGGTCGGAGGAGGAGGCGGCGGCGAGGTCAGGCAGGCCGTCGCCAGTGAAGTCCGCGAGGGAGAAGGAGGTGGCAGAATCGGCCTCGCCGAAGACGTCCCGCTCCAGCGAGGTCCAACGCCCCCCGTTTTCCTTGGGCTTGCCTTTGGCGGAGAGGTTCAGAAGGGCGACTTCCTCAGTATCGGCTTCAATGAGGACGAAGGCGGGCTCGCCCTTTCCGTTTAACCCCTTAGGCAACAGGTTCAGGCCTGAGCGGGCTTGGAAGGCATGCGAAATTTCCGGCCCGAAGCCGTCTCCTCGCCGTAGGCGGCACCGAACGGAACGTTCGCCGCCGGGCGCGAGGTACAACCAATCGCGACGCCCATCTCCGTCGAAGTCCGCAAAAAACAAGCCTCGGGTGCGCGGGGAATCATCCCGGAAGAGGGTTTCGCCCGATGAGGGCTTTCTTTCTTCGTCGAAGGTAAACACTTGAAGGCCCTCCGCGACATGGACGAGGAGTTCGGGCGCGCCGTCTCCGTTCAAGTCCTCGGCGGCAAGGGAACCGTGGTAGGAACGCAACTCGCGTGCGTCCACTTCCGTAGGTTCGGCCCAGGAACCGTCCTTTTCGCGGAAGCGGACGAAAAGACCGTCCTCTGGATCTCCGTAGGCAAGGTCCAAGTGACCGTCGCCGTCGAAGTCGCCGGAGGCTAGGGTCGCCACCTCGCCGTCCACGGCCAGATTTTCACGGGCATAGGGAGCGTCCTCCAAGACTGGCTCCCAACGGTCGGGGCGGGACGGGCGGGCATCCTTTAGGGGTTCCCCGTTCTTGAGTCGGTAATGAATCTCGACGCGAGAACGGTCTTCGTTGACGAGGGCCACGTCCACGCGCCCGTCACCGTTGAAATCGGCGGCGTGCAGGGAGCGAGCCCCCCAGTCCACTTTGGTGACTTCGGGACCGGTAAAACGAAAGCCAGGAGCCTCGCCAGCGTAGGAACTCGGGGATCCCGCAAGGAAAACGAGGGTCAGGACGCCGGCGAAGCCAAAAAGGTTTCTTCCGCTCATCGCTACTCCTTTGAGTACACGCTCAACCGGGAGACAAGACCGCGCGTCCCGTCGCGGGTCCAGCCGAGCATGAAGTATGGAAGTTTAGGGAGATTCTCGCCGAACAAGGTTTCGCCCATTTCTTCCTCCAAGGCCATGTCGATTAGAGGCAGAAGGAAGTCGGTCAGGCCCGAAAGGTCAAGGTAGTCCCACTGGGACACGCCTGGCGGAGCTTCGCGCAGGGCGGCGGCCACGTCGGGGCGGTTCCACAAGGTTTTGCGGGCCTTGTTGAGCCGGTTGACGACTTGATTGAGGCCTGAAGCTTTGCCCATGCTCAGAAGTAACCATTCGGAGGTGATGGCGTAGGAAAAGAACTGTCCGGTCGCTTCCGTGCCCTTCATCGTGCGGATGGTGACACCCTTGTGCTCTCGCTCGTCAAAAAGCTCCGTACCTTGGGCGAAGGCGTCAACGACTCCTCGAATGAAACGGTCGAGGGCCTGCCCGTCCCGAAGTCCGATGGCGTATACTTCCTTAAGGGGCGATTCTTCGGAGACGTCCTCGGCTTCTTCCAAATCATTCAAGAGAGACTCGGCGAACTCGCTTCCAGAAGCGTAGCCAGTCTCGGAAAAGGTTACGACCCGGTCTCCGAGAGAGCCGAACAGGTCCTTGCGGAGGTTCACACCCGCCTGCGTTTCGAAGGCCTTGATCTGCCCATCCACCATAAGGTGCAGAGCGGGACTCGCCTCCTTCAGCACTTTTTCCAACTTAGGCCAAAGGCCTTTGAGATCATATCGGACAGTGGTGGCGCTGAACGCTCCAGCGGGCACGAAAGGCGGCATGGGCGGGGCTCCGTCCGTCGATTCGAGCAAGGCTAGCAGGCCCGTCCTCTCCCCAAGGAAGAGGGCCGAACCGACCTCCATTCCCTTGTCCGAAAAGTCAATTTGCAGGCCGAGGCATTCGAGCCCGTCCAAGGCGAGAGCGTCGATCAAGCCGGCGGTGGTGACACCGAAGGGGTTTTCGGGAATCTGGGTGGCCTCGCTTTGCTTGAGAAAAGCGAAGATCGGCCCAAGGACGCGAAAGTTCAAGAAGAAGCGTAGGTCCCCCCGCCCGATTGCCTCGAAGGCGTCCTCGTAATCCGGGTTGTTCGTCAGCCCCCCGTCGGGTTCGTCGACCAGACGCTCGACGGCATCAATGGAGAGCGTGCGCCCGACCCCTGCGCAAAACACCCCGTTCACGATGGAAATACCGAAACAATGCTCTTCGTCACGAGGCTCACTAGGCCCAATAAAAAACACGGTCTTTCCCGCCACTTTCTCCTCTTCTACGCGAAGGTCCGCGTCTTCTTCGTTAAAGTCCTCCAACCACTCGACGAATTCGGCGAGGTCTTCCATGGTCGCCTCGGTCTCGGCGAGGAGCAGGATTTCGGGAATGGCATCTTCCTCCTCGTCGGCCGCAAGGGCCTCGAGTATCTCACCGAAATCCCCACCGATGGAAAAGGTGACACTCCCTTTGAATTTTTCAGCCAATTCCCGCATGCGCTCGATCAACTCTTGAGCGTTTTCACGTTTTTCACGACCTTTGGGCAACGCCTCCTCCTCCCACCACTCGACGAGCTTCGCCTCGGCCTTTTCGGTCCAGAGATTGGCGAACGGGCCGTTGCGGAAATCCTTAGAGAGAGATTCCAAATTTTCGATTTCGAACACACCCCAGGCGTCCTCGCTAACGTAGGCGCCGAGGTCCGCCTTGGCCTGCAGGGCGAGGGACGGAAAGAGGAAAGGAAGACAGAGAAGAATGAGTGAACGATTCATGAGGAGTAACGGTTTATTAAGTGCCCGGAAAAGAGTTGAAGGAAGACGGTCAGTTCTTTTGTCCGCCAGGAGGAGACAGGTACCGGAAGCCCGCGTTCGGGTTGCGTGGGTCGAAGGCGTAAGCGTCGCGGTTCATCAAAAATGTCTTGAGGACCCGCACAGGAATAGAGAAACCGAGGCCTTCGGCACCGGCGGCCACCACCTTCATGTTGTTCACTCCCACCACTTCGCCGCGGTAATTAAAGAGAGGACCGCCAGAGTTTCCGGGGCTGATTTCCGCCGTGGTCTGAACATGCAAACGGCTCTGAATGATCCGGTTACGCAAGCTGACTATGCCCTCAGACACGCTCCTCTCCAAGCCCAACGGACTACCGATGGCGAAGACCCGGTCGCCCTGCTTCAATTCATCCGAGCGCCCCAGCGGCACGTTGGGAAAGTCCTTTTCCTCGTCGCTCTCGATCTTGAGCAGGGCCAAGTCCAAGGCACCGCCCGAAGCCACGATACGAACGTTGTCATAAGTATCCTTGATCAACTCGGTTTCCGTTTGCCGAAAGAGGGTGACAGAAATTTTGCGCTCGCCCGCGATGACGTGGTCGTTGGTGACGACATAGCCACTGGGGTGAATGATGAAACCGGAGCCCAAACCCGTGGAGGTCCGCACCATGACGACGGCGCCGCCCAAGTCCGAAACCAAACGCCTCAAAGGGCGGTTCTTGGCATTTTCTTCTTCGCGGAAGAGAGCCGTTCCATGAACTTGGCTCGACACGGGCGCGGGTGCCGTAAGCCTATCTACGGCCGAAACCACAGTCCGCGGAATGCTGAGGGCGGTGAAGCCAAGATCGATAACCAAGCCCTCGGTACCTTCCTTCAACAACTCTCCCGTGACCGCACCGCCCGAATGCAGGCGAACACGGACGTCCTCCCCCCCGAAGGATGCGGCGCGGAGTAACAGGAGAGCACTCAGGCAGGTAATCGGAATAAGTTTCATGAACAGCATACCTAGCGAAAATAGGAAGCGTGGCGAAAAGAAAATCGTTCGCCCCTGAAACCGCCCCCTCAGCAAGCGGAGCGAGCGAAGTATTTGCGGCAAAGCAAGCGCCAGGTCACGATGATGAAGGCGGTGAGGGGTATGCCGAAAAGCATGCCAAGTATGCCTCCCAAGGCAGTGCCCCAAAAGAAAATGGCGACGATAACCACCACAGGATGCAGACCCGTTTGCCGGCCCATGATTCTAGGCGTAAGGAAGTAGCTTTCAACCAACTGCACCACGACGAAGGCGACACCGCACCCGAATAGAACGCTCCAGTCACCGGTCTCCGCAATCCCGCCCTGTTGAAGGTAGGCGACGAGTGCGGTCGTCAGCAGGCCGACGATGGAACCGAGGTACGGCACGATGTTGAGCAAGCCGAAGAGAAGCCCCAGTGCCAGACCGAACTTCAGTCCCGAGTAATGAAAACCCACCGCATAACCGACCCCCATCAAGAGGCCGATCAGCAACTGCCCTCGAAAGAAGGCGACGAGGATAGACACGAACTCGCGAATGAGAAACACCACGTCCTCACGCACCTTGGGGGAAAGAAAAGTGATTTCCTGCTCGAAGTCCTCCAGCAAGTCCCGCTTGGACCCCAAGAAGTAAAACATGTAGATGGGAATGACGGCGAGGTAGGTGAGCTGAAAGAAAAAGCCCGTCAACCCCTCCCAGGTGGACTTGATGACCTGTACGGATTTCTCGGCGATCATCTCGCCCTGTTCATCGATGTTCACGAGGGCCCGGGTGCGGCCCTCCTCCTCCTTGCGGGCAAGGTACTCCTCGCGGACCGCCGTGCCGTTCAGGTCCAGGTAGGCTTGGCGCTCGACGTCGTCAAGCCCCAGGAAGACGCGCTTGTCTTCGGCGGACAAGTCCTTCACGGCATCCTCGACTTCGGGGTTCACGCCGAATTCGGTGGAGCCCGACCCAAACATTTCGTTCCAATAAGTCTTGAAGGCTTCCACTTGCCCGGATGCCGCGTTCCAGACCTCCTCGGGCAACCATTCCTCTGCCTTCGTCTCAAGCTTGGTGGGCCATTCGCGGGCGGATTCCACCAAGGCTCCCGCCTGCTCCACCACTTTGCCCCCAATCAACCAAAGCCCCACACCGCTCACGCCCACAACCAGAATGTAAAGCAACAACACCGAAACCGCCCGCCCAAGACGAAGCCGGCTGTCGAAAAACGCCACTACTGGCCGCAACATGATGGAGAGCACCGCCGCCACAGCCAAGGACCAGATGAGGCTCGAAAACTTGGCGAACACCTCGTGAAGCACAACCACCACGCCGATGAGCAAAAGTCCCAGAAGCCAAGCCGCCC
>CAXGVD010000052.1:0-10727 GCA_964012695.1 uncultured Opitutia bacterium | reverse complement strand
AATTGGTCAGCCGAGAAGAAAGACTGAAGGCCTAGGGCCTTCCGCCCCTCTGGAAAGCCGAAACTCCTCACTCCGACTCGTCCTACAGGCTGACGTCGGCGTCCTTCAGCTTGTCGACTAGTTGTTCGGCGCCTTGCTTGGTGGCGGAGCTGTTCCAGAGTCGGACTTGACGCAGGGACTGGCAACGGGCGAGCTTGCGGAGGCCGGCGTCGCTGACCTTCGTTCCGGATAGATTGAGGAAGGCGAGGTGACGGAGGTCGGCGAGCTTGTCCAGGTCATCATCGCCCACTCGGGTGTCGCGCAGGTCCAGCCGGGTGAGCTTTGGAAACTTGCTCAGGGCGGCTAGTCCGTCACTGGTCACTTGGCTGCGCCGCAGGTCCAGCTTGGCAAGGTGTTGGCGGAGGGGACCCAGCTTGTCTAGGTCATCGTCTCCCGAGGCGACGGACTCAGCCACAAAGCGCACTTCCAGCAAGGGATTGCCGATGCCGATGGGCCGCACCAAGGCGCCAGTGGACTCGGCCACATCCTGCAAGGTTTTCTCGGGCAGAGGCTTCAGGCCCTTGGCCAATTGGTCGTAGGCGGTGAGGTGAGCGGGGACATAGGTTTCCTTATCCTTTTCCTCTTGGCCGAAGTTTTCCGTGCCATCGGTAGCACCTTCCCAAGTGCCGAAGTCCACACCCTGGGCAATCCACTTACGGAAGATTTCCTGCCGTTCCTCGGTGAGAAGGTCGCCCTTGGGGGGCATGCGGTCGTCATCGTCTTCGGGCAGGGTGATGAGTTGGTAGAGGAGACTTTCGCTGGGATGGTTGGGCTTGATGACCTTGCCGTCGTCACTGCCGCGCAGGAAATGAGCGGCACCGTCCAAGCGGAGGCCCGCCTTGGGGTTTTTCAACCTGCCGTTCTGCTCGAAGGGGGCCTTGTGGCAATCCAGGCACCTTTCCTGTAGGATGGGCCAGACTTCCTTTTCGAAATCAACTTGCCCGAAGGCACCAACCCCTGAAGCCAACAGCCAAAAGATAAGCCATGCGCTTGTCCTCTTCATACTCATAGCCCCTCCGTACTAGTGAAGGTCCCGACGACAGGCGAGCGAACTTTGAGATCGAACCGTATTTCGCAAAGTCGAGGACGGCTTTTCTTTACGCTTGGAAAAAGGCGAGAGGGCCGCTTTGTTGCTCCTTTTCCCGCAAATCCAAAACCCGAAACCCGCCAACATATTTATCGACATGACCTCTCGCCTCCTCACCCTCGCCGGCTTCGCCGCAGTCCTTCTCGCCCAAGCCCTTCCCCTCGCCCACGCGGGTAAAGGATTCGAATGGAAGGACGAATCCGGCAAGCACGCCGACCTCCTCCTGGACGGCAAGAAAATCGTCCGCTATGTCTACGAAAGGATGAACCCCGCGGACCGCGAGCGCACCTACAAGCCCTTCAATCACGTCTATCAGGCCGATGGGAAGGACTTCCTCACCAAGGGCCCCGGCGGACGCTACACCCACCACCGCGGCATCTACTTCGGATTCTCCAAGTGTTCCGCCAAGGATAAGGCTGGCAAGCCTGTGAACGTGGACACCTGGCACTGTAAGCGAGCTTATCAGACACACGAAAAGTTCCTAACCCTCGAAGGCGGCAAGGACCAAGCCGCACAGAAGACAGAAATCGCCTGGCGAACGGACGACGGCGGTATATTCGCCACAGAGGAACGCCAACTCGTCTTCTCCAAGCGGAAGGACGGTTCCCTCCAAGTCGATTTCACCTCCAAACTCTCCACCGAGCAGGACAAGGTGGGACTGGACGGCGACCCCCAGCACGCCGGCTTCCAGTTTCGGGCCTCCAACGAGGTGGCGGCCTCAACCGCCAAACAAACCTACTACGTGCGCCCCGTCGACGGACAGGACGCCCCTGGCAAGACCAAGAACTGGCCCGGCAACAAGGACATGACCAACCTCCTCTGGAAGGGCCAGAGCGTAGTGGTGGGCGGAGCCCGCTACTTCACCGTCTATCTGGACCACCCCGACAACCCTAAGCCCTCCTACTACAGCGAACGCGACTACGGACGCTTCGGCTCCTACTTCAAGGCCGAGTTCACTCCGAAAAAGCCCCTCACCGTCCGCTACCGCCTCGTCGTCTACCAAGGGGAGCGAACCCCCGAGGAATGCACCGCCCTGAGCGCCGAATTCGTGAAATGACCGGCGGAGATTTTTCTTCGGAGGTAATCGGATCCTCCTGTTGACGGAAAACGCCCTTCCTTTCTCCCTCGCCTTGCTGGCGGGGGCCTTGTACGGAATCTCCGCCCTGTTCTGCAAACGGGCGCTGGAAACGGGAGCGGGGACCTTTCGTTCGCTGGCTTGGTCGAACTGGTTGATCACGCTGGTCTTTCTCCCCTACCCTTTCTTGGCCGAAGCTCCCTTCAACTTGGCCGCCTTGCGGGACGGTGTGATCGTCGGCATGCTGTTCTTCGGCTCACAACTGGCCTGTTTCCTGGCCTTGCGCCGTGGAGAAGCCTCCGTCACCACGCCGGTGCTGGGAGCCAAGTCCCTTTTCGTTGCGATCTTTCTCGTGCTACTCGGCTTCAAGGACGCCCTGCCACCCAAGGTTTGGTGGGCGGCGGGTTTGGCGGGCGGGGCCGTGGCCTTGCTAGGCTGGCCCGGCAAGGGCTACCGCCCTTCCCTGCCAGGGCTCGGACTCGCCCTGCTCACGGCAGCGGGCTTCGGCTTGGTGGACGCTCTCGTGCCCCACTACGCCCAAAACTCCGACCCGTTCCACCTGCTCTTCGTAATGGTAACGGTGGTCGGGATTTGCTCCTTCGCCCTCGTGCCGTTTAGCGAAGGACGTTTCGCGCAATGGCGAGGTGAGGCGGACAAGTGGCTCCTGCTCGGCAGCTTCCCCATGGCCTTCCAAGCAGTCTGCATGTCAATAGCCATTGGCTTCCACGACGTCCCCACAGAAGCCAACGTTTTCTATTCCTCCCGGGGTCTATGGAGCATCCTCTTCGCCGCATGGCTAGGTAGCCGAATTGGAACCGCCGAAGGTGCCGCCCCAAAGGCCATCGTGCTGCGCCGCACCCTCGGAGCCGCCCTGCTGCTGGCGGGCATTTGGCTGGCTCCCCCGAGATGAAGCGGGCGGGCCCACCCTCGTAAATTGGCTCAGTGCATTTCCACCGAGCAGGTTCCAAGGCCGCCCCGGTAGTAGTTGAAGCGGACGTTCGGATGATCGGCGAGAAGGGACATGGGGACGGCGGAGTCTGCGATTCCCTTGGAAATCATGAGTGCGGTAAGGCGTTGACCGAGGGGGTTGTCGTGAGCACCCGCATGCCAAATGGAGACGCGCTCGGCCAGCCAGGTTTCCTCAGGTCCCACGGTGACGGCGCGTTGGGGTACCATAGCGACATTTCCTCCGCCCGAGGTACGGGCGTTCTGGGAGAGAGTGATTGGGTGAAGCTCGACCACGCGGGTAGCAAATCGCAGGTACTGCTCGGGCGTAGGCGGAGCGTCGGCGCAGGCGCCTTCGCGCCGAACGGGGTCGTTGAAGGCCCAGTGCTTCACCTCCCCCTGACCGCCTTGCATGACGACGCAACGAACCCCTTCCCAGCTTTTGCGGAACGGCGATACGTCCGCCTTGGGAAAATGGAGGTTTTCCTCCGGCGGAGCGAGGTCGGGCCGGATGCGGTCGAAGCAGAGTTCGCGGTCGGCCCGCTCGAAGGAGAGGGGGTGCTCGGCGGCGACCTCACGGCCGTCCTCGCCCACCCACTCGTCCATGCCCCAGAAGTGGGCGGCCCCGAGGGGCAGCTCCAGTTCGTTCACGAGACGAGCGACCAAGGGTAGTTGCTCGGTGGGTCCGATGGGACCGCAAATGCCAGCGGGGTTGTCCGGGGTGGCCTGTTTCCACGCCTCCACGTATTCGAGGGCTTCGCCGAGGTAGAAGTCTTCGAGTGTGTCGAAAAAACGAACCTCGAAGCCGGGCCGCGCGAGTTGAGCCAAGTCCTCCGGCGTGAGTGCGGCGGCGTCTTGGATGAGGTCGTCCTCCAGAGTGGTGTAGTCCCACCAGTCGGGTGCTATACGGCTTAACTTTCTAGGCATGTTCCAATCCTTCTACTGGTTTTGAAGTGGTGGGGAAGACATCTAGGTCACGTTCGTATGCTTCGTTGACGAAACAATGATCGGCGAGGGCCTCGGCCAAGGGGTCGGCATCTTCTGCCCTGAAACCCAAGTGAGAGTGGCGTCGCCAACCTTCGGCCCTTTCGTACGTTCCAGAGAGACGGCCTACCTCCCGGTCCTGTTCCTCCATGGCGACGAGGTAGGAATCGAGCCCTTGGCTGACTTCGAGCCAGGACCGCTGGCTTTCGTGGGCTGCGAGCGCGGCCAGCTTTTCCTCCGCCACGGAGGACACATCCACGTAAAGGCCCGCCGACACACGTTTGCGGAGACCGTCTCGTAGGCCGTAGGGCATGGCGTGATAGAGAGTGACATCCTTGAAGGGCGGCTCTACGGCGGGCTCCGTCCGGAAGTTCGGCATGGAGTGAGTGAATGCCGCCGTCACGACGAGACGGCAGACGTTGGCGTGATCTTCCATGTAGTCCTGCGGGGAATGCGTCAGCACCACCTCCGGCCCCACTTCCCGTACGATGGCCGCCAGCTTGCGGAGGTGGGGCTCGTCGTAAAAGATCGACAAGTCGCGGGAAAAGCCCGCGTGCCATTCGGCGCCCAGCAAGTCAGCCGCCCGCTTCGCCTCCTCGGTCCGGACCCGCGCCGTTTCCTCAGGGCTAATGTGCCGGCTTCCGCAGTCGCCCAAGGACACGTTAAGGTAGTGCGTCTCCCAACCCGCCCGCTTCAACAGGAGGAGCGTACCACCCATCATGAACTCGACGTCGTCGGGATGGGCCGCCACCGCTATGGCCACTTTGCTCACAGAGGCCGGATTACGGAGATGCCTCGGTAGTAGTCGAGAAGGGTTTCGAGCGAACCTACGCCGCCACCCATGCCGCTTTGCTTGACGCCGCCGTAGGGCACGCCGTGGACGACGACGTTATGACTGTTTATCCAGCCGTTCCCCGCGACGAATTGCTCGGCCACGCGTCGGCAGCGACCCAGGTCGCTTGACCACACGCTGTTGGCGAGGCCGTAGGGGCTGTCGTTGGCCTTGGCCAGACCTTCGGCTTCGTCCTTGAAGGGGGCGAGGTAGGCAACGGGACCAAAGATTTCCTCGCGGGCGGCCACATTATCCAGAGAGCCAGCAAGTAGGGCGGGCTTGACGTAGTGGCCGTCGGGGCGGCCCTCGACCTCAGCGGCACCGCCTTCGAGAACGACTTCGGCACCTTCGTTCACTCCTTTTTCGAGGTAGCCGAGAACGCGCTTCTTCTGGGTGGCGTTGACCACTGGACCCATTTGGGCGGCTTCGTCCGCAGGATAGCCAACGACGACTTTCTTCATGCGTTCCGCAACTTCGCTTACGAAAGCCTCGTACACGGGTTTCTGGACGAGCCAGCGAGTGGCGTCGCAACAGACCTGTCCAGTATGGAAGGTGATGGCGTCCACGAGCTTTTGGGCGGTCTCGGGGAGGTCGACGTCGTCGAAAACCACAGCGGCACCTTTGCCGCCCAGCTCCAGCTTGACGGGGACGAGGTTGCGTCCGCAGGCGGCGGCCACGAGACGGCCCACCTCGGGGGATCCTGTGAAGGACATGCGGGCCAGCTTGGGGTTTGCGGCCAAGGCGGCGCCGGTGACCTCGCCAAGCCCAGGCACTACATTCACCACGCCGTCAGGGAAGCCAAGTTCCTTAACCATGCGGGCAAGGTAGAGGGTCGTGAGCGGGGTATCCTCGGCGGGTTTCACAACCACCGTGTTGCCGGCGGCGAGGGCGGGGGCGATGCCCCAACCGCAGAGCAGGAATGGGAAGTTCCACGGGACGATGCTCCCGCAGACCCCCCACGGGTGGCGGGCGTAGGCGGCCTCGTGTCCCTTCACCGCGATGACATTGCGCAGGTGCAGGTTTTGAGCGAGGTCGGCGAAGTAGCGGAGAGTGTCGATGAAGTTCTGCACGTCGTCACCCGCCTGAACGAGGATTTTACCGCAGTCCATGGACTCCAGGAGGGCCAGCGTCGGCTTGCGCCTTTCCACCTCGTCGGCTAAGCGATGAAGATACACGCAGCGCTCGTTCACGGGCAGTTTCGACCACGCGGCGTTCTCAAAGGCCTTGCCCGCCAGTTCCACAGCGGCGTCCACATCCGCCGCCTGCAGGTTGTGAACCTCGACCAGCTTTTCCCCGCTGCCGGGGTCATAGACGGCAAAGGTGTCCCCACTCGAAGAGGGCAGCTCCTCTCCGCCGGCAAAGCCGGCGATGGGCCCTTGCGACAAAAAGTTTTCAATTTCGGAGAGGTCGGCAGTATCGGCACTCATGAGACATGACGGGTTCGCGGTTGGACGGGAAAAAAGCAGACCATCGAGAAAAGAGTACAGACTGGTAAGGTCAACCCTTTGCAATACCTTGAAAAACCATGCCAAGAGCCTTTCTTGTTCAGTCGCTACTCGAGAGCGCAATTGTTCTGGCCACGGGCGAAGGGAAGCGCAGGTTATGAGCCAATGGTATTGAGAAGATTTTTTTCTTTTCCCTCAGCACTTGCCTTCTCCGCCATGACGGCGGCTATGGTACCAGCCGTCATGGCGGAGGACTGGCCGGGATGGCGGGGGCCGCGGGGCGACGGCACCGTTCACGACCCAGCCGCGCCCGTGAAATGGACATTGCCCGAAAACCTCATCTGGAAGGCTCCCGTAGATGGGAAGGGGCACGCCTCGCCCATCGCGGTGGGGAAGAAGCTTTTTCTGGTCACCGCCGTGGAGGACGGGCAGGCTAGGGTGTTGCTTTGCCTCGACCGGGAAACGGGCAAGGAATTGTGGCGGAGGACGGTCCTGCAAAGCCCCTTCGAAAGAGTGCACCGCTTGAACAGCCGTTCCTCCAGCACGCCATGCAGCGACGGCGAGCGCGTTTACGTCAGCTTCCTTGACGAGAAGCACATGTACGCAGCGGCTTACGGACTGGACGGCAAGAAGCTCTGGGAAGTGCGCCCAGGCGTCTTTTCCAGCAGACACGGCTACTGTTCCTCTCCCGTGCTGTGGAAGGACAAGGTCATAGTTAACGGGGACCACGACGGGCCAGCCTACCTCGTCGCCC
The DNA here is from genome assembly GCA_964012695.1 of uncultured Opitutia bacterium. Lineage (GTDB taxonomy): Bacteria > Verrucomicrobiota > Verrucomicrobiia > Opitutales > Seribacteraceae > CAXGVD01. Next base: position 3,566 of record CAXGVD010000052.1, on the reverse strand, counting down.
TCGACAAGGCCACGGGCAAGACCCTCTGGAAAACCGAACGCCCAAACAAGACCCGCAGTTACTGCACGCCACTGCTCCGCTCCATCGGCGGACGCAACCAAATGATTCTCTCGGGCAGTCTCTCCGTCGCCTCCTTCGACCCCGATACGGGCAAGCGTCACTGGGTCATAGACGGCCCGACCGAGCAATTCGTGGCCTCCCTCGTGTACAATGGCGACCTCCTCTTTATGACCTGTGGCTTCCCCAAGCGCTTCATGCAGGCCATCCGCCCGGACGGCTCGGGCAACGTGACCAAGACCCACGTCGTCTGGCAAACCACCAAGGGCTGTTCCTATGTGCCCAGCCCCATAGCCGCAGGCCGCTACTTCCTCGTGGTTGCGGACAACGGCGTGGCTAGTTGCTTCGTCGCCAAAACAGGCGAACGCCTCTGGATGGAACGACTCCCCGGCGGCCACAGTGCCTCCCTCCTTACCGCCAACGGCCTCGTCTATTTCCTTTCCGACGGCGGTGTCATGACGGTGGTAAAACCCGGGCCCACCTTCCAGGTCGTGGCCGAAAACGTGGTGGGGGAAAATCCCTTCGCCAGCCCCATCGTCAGCGACAGCCGCCTATACATCCGAGGCGAAAAGCATCTCTTCTGCATCGGTGAGTGAACGACTGCCATCCTCGCCTGAGCCTGCAACGGCCACTTCACCTGACGAAGAAGTGGACTTGTCTCTCAAGGTGCGAAGGCTTCGTTAACGTAGGCCGAATCGGCAAACGCTTTGCCCAAGTCGGGGTCCAGAAGCACGAGTTTGCACCCCTCGGCGTATTTACCTCGGAGGCTGCTAAGAAGTCGTACTCCTCCAACAGGTCTGCATCAACTTCCTCATCGTAAGTCTGCTTCATATTGCCCGCGTTCTTTGCGAGCGCTGATGATTCGGACACCATCCACCCGTTCTGGGTGCGGAATAACCAGTAAATTGCAAAGTTGCGACCAATCAAAAAGAATGAAGCGTTCTTAAACTTAAGAATGGATAGGATCTGGAATAAACAGCGAAAGAGGGTAACCGAAAGCCGTTAAAATCTAGGCAGAGGAGACACCGTGCTTGGCTAAGTTGCTGTTCGCCTTCTTTTCATAGCATTCAAAAGTGAGGGACATGATCTTTTTGTAAAAACCTTCTCGCAGGAACCTTGGCCGTTGGACAAACCAACTCAAGCCGTCCGGTTCGGTCTTCCTCTTTCCCCTGTTTGCCGACTCCGGACAATTTCTACTCCCCGCCTTCCGTTTTTTTTGCTAAATCGCTTCCAATGAAAACACGCTGCATCTTCGCCCTCGTTCTCGCTCTCTTCTCCTTTGGTTTCGCTCACGGCGCCAAGGGTCCGGCCGTGACGGACCCCGCCAAAGCCGCCGAGGACCCCGACTTCTCCGTGCAGGGCGAATACGCCGCCTCCGCCGCCATCGGGGCGAAAGCCAAGCCGGGAGGCTACGGCCTGCAAGTGGTGGCCTTGGGAGACGGAGCCTTTCAGGCCGCCCTCTACGCCGGCGGCCTGCCGGGAAGCGGGACGGAGAGCAACGAGTTCGTCACCCTCAAGGGTGCCTCCAAGGAGGGCGAAACCACGCTCTCGGCGCCGAGCGGCGAGAAGGTCGTCATCGCCGGGGGCAAGGCCACGGGAAGCAAGAACGGCAAGGCTCTCTTCGCCTACGACAGGGTGGAGCGCAGAAGCCCGACCTTGGGCGAGGCCGCTCCTAAAGGGGCCGCCGTCCTCTTCGACGGCGAAAAGGGCGTCGATCGCTTCTCCGACGGCAAGAAGTTGGACGGCAAGCTGCTCAAGGAAGGCGTGGTGTCCAAGGACTCCTTCGGCGACTTCACCCTCCACCTCGAATTCCGCACGCCCTACAAGCCGCACACCAAGCCCGGCAGCCAGGACCGGGGCAACAGCGGCGTCTATATTTTCAACAACTACGAGACTCAGGTGCTGGACTCCTTCGGGATCAAGGGCGAGTTCAACTTCTGCGGCGCCCTCTACCGCAAGAAGGCGCCGGACCGCAACATGTGCCTGCCCCCGCTCGCCTGGCAAACCTACGACATCGCGTTCACCGCGCCGCGCTTCGACAAGGACGGCAACAAGGTGAAGAACGCGCGCATCACCACGCGGCACAACGGCGTCCTCATCCACGACGATTTCGAACTGCCCAAAGGCACCGGCGCGGGCGGGGGACGCCCCGAAAAGATGAAAGGCCAAATCCACCTGCAAGGCCACGGCAACCCCGTCCGGTTCCGCAATATCTGGCTGGTGGAGCAGAAGTAGGCGCCACGGCGAGCGCGACCGGGCTAGAGCGTTTAGATTTCCCAGCCCTCACGGTATTCTCTACCAAGAAATTCGTCGGCCTCGGGTGCGTTGGGACAAAGAAGGTTCTTGGCGTCCCACTCCAGTTTCTTGCCTGTTCGGTAGGCCGCGCAGCCGAGTAGGTTGTGCTCTATAAGGCTGCCGGAGTACTCGAAGTTGCAGAGGCTTTCCCCGCCCGCCTTGGCGGCGTGAAGCCATTCCTTGTGGTGGCCGAGGGAAGGTTTGATCCACGGCTCGGGAGCCTTGTAGCCCTTGAACTTTTCGGCGGGAAGGAGAAGGCGTTTCCCGTAGTCGGCAAGGAGCATGCCTTTCTCGCCTACGAAGAGTATGCCGTTGAACCACTTGGTTAGGTCCACGCCCGTCTTGATTGTAGGTCGGTGCTTGGGGTCGCGTCCGCCGTGATACCATACGAGCTTGAGTGGGGCGTTCAAGGCTTCGCCCGCGTCCTTGCGGGGGCCGTGTTCCCATGTCACCTTCATCCACGGGGGACAGGCAACGTGATCGGCCTTTGGGCCTTCGGCCTCGCAGGTAAGGGGAGTGTGAAGCTTGAGAGCCCACCACGGGAGGTCGATGAGGTGAGAACCCATGTCGCCGAGGACGCCGTTGCCGAAGTCCCAGCGGCGGTTCCAGTTCAGGTTGCCGCCTCTCCAGTAACCCGTATTGTAGGGACGGTCGTTGGCGGGGCCGAGCCAAGAGTTCCAGTCGAACCAATCGGGAACTTCCTCGGTGGGTAGGACGGCGGGGCCGATGGGGTTGATGGTGCGGCTGCACCAGACGTGGGCCTCGGTCACGGAGCCGATGGCACCGGCCTGCACCAGCTCCACCACGCGGCGGAAGTTGTCGCCCGCGTGAATCTGCGTACCCATCTGGGTGGCGATACCGTGCTTTTTGCGCTCGGCGGCGTAGACGTCCCGCATTTTACGGGCTTCGCGGACGTTGTGGGCCAGGGGTTTCTCGCAATAAACGTGCAAGCCGCGCTTCATGGCGGCAAGGGAGATGGGGGCGTGGTGATGGTCCGCCGTGCTCACCACCACCGCGTCCAACCCGTCCTGCTTCAGCAAGTCCCGCCAGTCAGTGTAGTGCTTGGCTCCGAAACGTTCGAAGCGGCGCTTCACCTTGTCCAACGTCTGCCCATTCACGTCGCAGACGGCCGTGATGTTCTCGGACATCACGCCGCCCGTGTTGGCGCCGCCGCGTCCTCCCGCGCCGATTAAACCGACGTTCAGCTTCGTCGG